>JBBSAR010000521.1:0-3264 GCA_038252125.1 Desulfatiglandales bacterium | reverse complement strand
GTGCTGCTCCGTCATTCCGGCACGCTTTTAGCCGGAATCCAGCCGTCTGTCGCTGACAACCTGGATTCCCGCGTCCGCGGGAATGACGCCCCCGTCTGAATAACCTATGCCGTTACTCCTCGTTCCTGCCGTCCTCCGTGAGAACGAGGACGGAACGGTGAATGACATTCATTCACGGGTATTGGCTTTAGGATGAGGTGGTGAGCTGATGAGCTATTGAGCTGGTAGGCTTACGGGTGTTTCGTCCGAGTGTCTCTGTGTTGCGGAAACTTTTTTCATTCGCGGTTTTCAATGTTGAAAAGTGATCATTTGCGTATCGTTGAGTATTTCAGGAACCCGATAAATACCGTTTTTGCCATCGTATTTATTTTCCTGTCTGTAAACCTGTCTCTTCGGTTTTATACGGGTTTTCATTATTTAGATGTTATGCTGTCAAATAGTCATGTTCGGCTTTACTATGCCCTCATAATTGGCATAATCGTCCTTTCCGTTGCCGGGCTATTTGGAATAGTATGGTTTTCAAAATACTTGAAGGCGATGCTGTTTGTTTTTGGTCTCAGTTTTGCCTTATTTGGTTTTCAGCCCTATACGCCACAGAGCCAGCTCTTTGAGGTGATGGTGACGTATGGCGCATCGGCGTTACTCCTTGTCCATTTCAAAAATCGGTCTTTTCATGTGGGAAGCCCGCGTCTTTTATTCCTGCTCCTGCTTTATGTTTGCCTTTCAGGGCTTTCTCTGATGCAGATCCCTCTATCTCAGGTCTTTAAGGGCTTCGAGCTTTGGGGGGGGACTTGGTCTTTTCTAATTTTTGGCGCCGTCCCTTCGTGGTTTGAATATGCCATCGCCGGTGTCAATAAGTTATTGTTATTCGTTGTATTTATCCTACTCCTTTCCGGGCTTGATGGAAACCGGGTGCTATATAGAGCGGTATTCTTAGGAGCTCTTTACGGCGCTGTGATAGCTACTATTGCCGGACTATTAGAGTATTCCGGCGTTATTTCCTTGGTTTGGTTCAGGTCGCTTGATGGTACCGCAACCCCAAGCGGGATGCTTCGTTTGCATTCCATATTCGGCAATCCGGGGTGGTTTGCCGAATTTGTAACGGTGATAAGCCCTTTCGTTTTAATTGGGTTTTTAAGAAAAGATGTCGGCAAGTTTTTCAGAGTATTTCTGTTTGGCATTTTGATTTTATTTGAAATTGCTCTAATCCTTTCAATGTCCAGGTCCGGGTGGGTTTGTTATGCATTAACTCTGAGTGCCTGCTGGATGTCTCTCTATCTCTATAAAAACAGTGAGAAAGGTGTTGCCCTAAATCTTTCCAAGAAAAATCTGATAAAAGTTGTGGTGTCCATTCCTGTGACCCTGTTGATAAGCTTATTTATTGTTTTTAAGTTGTTAGGCCCGCCGAGCTCCTCTGTAAAAAATGCGACTGAAAACGTAAATGCCGGCGCCTCGCTGAAAGCGACGCCTCAATTAAACTTTCTTAAGAGTCGTACCGAGGGAATGCTGGATAAGAGAAATCGCACTGTGGTATGGAACCAGGGAATGGATGTCGGCTGGGAACGCCCTCTATTCGGGATGGGTTATGAATCCTTCGGCTGGCATAAAAAAGTGTTGGAAAATGAAGAAAAATCGTATCTTAGGAGAAATGGGTCAAATAGTGGAATTTACGATACACCTCATAATATCTACGTGCAATTGTTCGTAAGTGGCGGGTTCGTGGGGCTATTTCTTTGGTGTTCCATTGTGGGGTATGCCTTTGTGCTTTTGGTTGCTGATCTGGTGAAGAATAGAACCTATTTCAATGTATGCATCCTTCTCTCCATCGTTAGTTTCCACATCTACGGAATCTTTCAGAGCATGCAGTATGTGCCCATGATATGGTTTTTGCTATTTCTACTGTTTGGATATGCCTTGACGATAGATGATGGGGTTGTGCCTCTTCCCATTCGGAGGGTTGCAGGTATTCTTGTGAAATCCGGTGTTTTATTGGTTCTTATCGGCGGTGTTGTTTATTTGAGTAATTTCGAATCGAAAGACCTGGCGGAAAAATATGGATTGGAGGTTTATAGAGAGGATCAAGATAAGTACAGGTACTTCGGATTTTACCCCGTCCTTAATGAAGATGGCAAATACAGATGGAGTGGAAAAAGGGCTTCCATTGATATCTCCGGGGCTAAAATGGTTGAGATGGATTTCAAATGTGATACAGATGGAGTGGAAAAAGAGCCTGTCGTTTTGTCTATCTTTCAGGATCAAACTTTGTTAGATAAGATATTGTTTTCAAAAAAGGAAACAGTCAGGAGGAAGTACTTTTTTTTAGAGACTTCTGCGAAAACGCAAAATCTGACTTTAGAGGTATCCCGGACATGGAACCCCCCACAAAGCCCTGGGAAAGATAGACAAAAGAGACCAGGGGGTAGGGGTGAGGATTGTGAAACCACAGGGGTGAACGCGGGGCGGAGAGGACACGAGGGGCGTGATCCGGCATTTCGAGGCATAAGATCGTGAAAGGCAGGAGAAAGGGAATTGTCCTTCACGACTACTTTGCTTTCCCGGGGGGGGCCGAGCGGCTCGTGGTTCTTCTGGCGAAAGGTCTGGGGCCACTGGACCTTTGCACCGGCTACATAGTTTCGTCGGAACCCGTTCGGGCGAGCCTTGAAGGCCTGTCCGTCCGGGACCTTGGGGCTTTGTCTACTGTTCCCCTGTGGCGGATCATCCTGCTGGAAAGAGCTTTCAGGGCCAAAACCCGATTTTTATCCCGGTATGGCACGGTTGTTTACAGCGGATACGTGGCGCCCCTGGCTGTTCACCATCACCGGGACGGCGCGAACATCCTTTACTGCAACAGCATCCCCCGGTTTGCCTATGACCTGAAAGAGATGTTTCTTGCGTCTTTTCCCTGGTGGCAGCGTCCTGTTGCCCGCCTTCTGGCGGCTTACACGAAGGAGACCTATGAGAGAGCCGTCGGCGCCATGGACAGGATTATCGTTAATTCCCGCAATATTCAAAACAGATTGCAAAGATTCATCGGGCTGGACTCGGAGGTCATCTATCCGCCCTGCGAAACCGCTCTTTTCCGGTGGCTGGGCCAGGACGATTATTATCTGTCCACGGCCCGCGTGGAAAAGGAAAAACGGGTGGAACGCATCGTTCGGGCCTTCATGAAGATGCCCAATAAAAAACTGGTGGTGGCCTCCGGCGGGAACGAGTGGCGCCGCTTGAAGCACTTGGCACAAGGGCGAGACAATATCCGGTTTACGG
>JBBSAR010000520.1:0-3270 GCA_038252125.1 Desulfatiglandales bacterium | reverse complement strand
GGGACTGCAAGCACGGGGTGGCCGTGGTGATTGAATACCTGAAGCAGGTTGAAAATAACCGGCGCGTTCCCAAAGCGGAGCAGGATGACGATCGCCTGAAACTGTGGGATGATGAAGACCGGTATGATGAACCGAATGATGCTGAAAACGCCATGTCCGAGGATATACGACAGGATATCGACGGTTTTCTCAAGGGCAAAACCAAAGCCCAACTCATCGACCTGATCCATGATCTCGCCGGGCAGTACCCGGAGCTGGCCAGGGAGTTATCCGACCGCAAACAGTTAATCTCCGGCAACACTAAAACTTTGGCGACGCGCCTGCGTAAAGAAATCCGTGACCTTGGCAATGAGCCCGGCTGGCAGAACCACTGGAATAGTGAGGGCTATACGCCGGACTATTCTGGGATTCGCAAAAAGCTCGAGACGCTGCTCAAGGCGGGGCACACCGACGAGGTGTTGACTTTGGGCCGGGAGTTGGTGACGACCGGCACGCGCCAGGTGGAGGAGAGCCATGACGAGGGCGAAACCGAATTGGAAATTGCCGAATGTATGGCGGTGATCGTCGAGGCCCTTGACCGGTCGTCCCTTGATGCTGTCGACAAGCTGACCTACGCCCTGGATGCCTTGCTGGAGGATCAGTTTGAGATATGCGAGGCCTTTGGGGAATACCTGCATCGAGGCCATCCCCGAGCAGCCTGGCACACACTGGCAGATCGGCTGCTGGCGCGTTTGCACGGTCTTAAAGGTTCCAAGGGCGCCGATGATTTCAGCCGCAACTACGAACGTGACCGGCTCAGCGATTGGGCCATCCATGCCCTGGAGGAAGCCGACCGCGAGGATGAGATCATCCCCCTGTGCATTGCTGAGGCGAAATGGACGAGAAGCTATGAGCGTCTGGTCACACGGCTGGTGGCGGCGGGGCGCTATGAGGACGCCGAAAAATGGATAAAAGAAGGCCTTCGGGATCTAGGCGAAAAATGGCCCGGCATCGGCGCCAGCCTGCGGGATAAAATGCGGGAAATCCGCACGTTGGAACAAAAATGGCCGGTGGCGGCGGCGCTGCAGGTCGAAGAATTCGTGCGTCATCCTTCGCGACAGGCCTTCATGGAATGCCAGGACGCCTGCGATAAAACCGAGGCCTGGCCCCGGGTGCGCGAATCTCTGTTGCGCTTCCTGGAAAAAGGTGAGCTGCCCTGGAAGCAGGAGGGCTGGCCCCTTCCGGAATCCGGCCTGGACCGGCCTGAGGCGGATCAGCGTAATCGCTTTCCCCTGATAGGCGATCTGATAAACATCGCTATGCTTGAGAAAAAGCCCGACCAGGTGCTGAAATGGTACGATCAGCGTCCTAAAGGCCGTTTTGGGTGGCCCGGGGTTGATGAAGACGCCATCGCCACTGCCGTTCACGCCCATGCGCCGGAGCGGGCGGTGGCCATCTGGAAAATGAAGGCGGAACGACTGATCGCCCAGGTCAAGCCCAGCGCCTACCAGGAAGCGGTAAAATACCTTTATAAAGCGGGAAAGGTTATGTCCAAACAGAATCAACAGGCGCAATGGGATCAATACCTGAAAAGCCTGAGGGAGGCGCACGCCCGCAAACGCAGTCTGATAAAGATCCTGGATGGCATGGACGGAAAATCGATTATGAAAAAGAGACCCTGACTATCATGTCTGCTGGTTTCATGATAGTGGTCGCAGGTGGCAAATCATTTATGGTCGCCAACAGTTCCGACGATGGCATGGCCAACTCAGTTCGAAATGAGTCCACGAAGGGGAGCCACGATAATTTAACCCCTTGATATTTCAGGTGGTTTTGTTTTGGTGATTAAGGCCTTCAAATTTAGATAGAACTGGAATATAATGGGGAAAACTCTTACCCACCTATCGGCATATGACAAAGCTTGCATTACATCCTCCTCTCCAGATAAGGATGATCTGGCACCTCATCAATAGTCATACCGGATCGGTAGGGCTTTTTGACATGAATATTGTTAAGAACTCCGTGGGCGTTATAATTCTGATCTGGTTGTAAGCTTTGAGGTCCGTAAGGTGATGGTCTCCAGAAATAAGATAATCGGCCCTGCCTGCCACGGCGCACTCTATGATGCGATTATCAGGGGGATAACTGATGGCGGCCAGGGTTTCCGGAGGATTGACGATATGAGAAAAGTTTTTGAAGTCTGTTAAGACCTCCCAGATCAACTCCATTTGCCAGCTAAACTTTTGCTTCAGAACCTTTTCTACTTCGTCGATGATGAAGGGAGAGGTGAAATTTTGGATGCCGTTTTTTCTAGCCAATTCCAGGACAATTTTGGGATTACCACCGAAGTTGAGCGCCGACACGACGACGTTGGTGTCAATCACTACTCTTAACATTCATCTGCTCAGCACGGGATTCGTCCACCAAGCGTTCCACGTCAGTTTCGGTCAACCCTTGTTCCTGGGCCTTCATGCGGCCATAGCGGTAAAGCCGTTCCCACTTTTTGTCCTCAATATACTTGCGGATAGCTTCGCGGAAAAATTCACTGCGAGTCCGTTTTTCTTCTTTGGCCAGCCTTTCGGCTTCTTCCAGGAGTTCTGGGAGCAGGGAAATGGTGACAAGTTTGCTGGTTCTCATTGGATCACCCTCAAAAAAGTGTTACTTTGAAATACATATTAACACAATAATTGCCTTTGTCAAGCCACTGCCAGGGTGAAAAAAAGCCAGGCTAAGCATGGCCTGTTGATTCAGGAAGGGACGACCAAAAGGCCCATATACCAATGAAATAGACAGGTTGAGCCTGTGACAATCTTACGGCATGATTTACAATAATCTAATGGTACAATCAGCGATGTTCAGTTGTCGCCATTTTCCCGAAACGAGAAACCAAGGAAGGGCAACAAATGCCGAAAAAAGAAAAACCATTGGACCGGTTTTCCGATCTTACCTGGAATGATATCGAAGCATGGGCCGGCGGGAAAATTGTCTCCCGGGGGCAAAATTATCAGCGGCAGGGACGTGTTTCCGATCTGGCCGTAACGGACGACGGTAGCCTGATCGCCTGGGTGGACGGTTCGGAGCGCTATGCCACCAGGGTGGTCATGGATGAAGACGGCCTGCCGGGTTCTATCTGCACCTGTCCTTACGAATGGGACTGCAAGCACGGGGTGGCCGTGGTGATTGAATACCTGAAGCAGGTTGAAAATAACCGGCGCGTTCCCAAAGCGGAGCAGGATGACGATCGCCTGAAACTGTGGGATGATGAAGACCGGTATGATGAACCGAATGATG
>JBBSAR010000519.1:0-3292 GCA_038252125.1 Desulfatiglandales bacterium | reverse complement strand
TGTTTTTCCTGGATCTCCATGCTGAAGTCGTTGAGGGCCACGGCGTTTTCAAAAAAGATCATCAGGTTTTTGACTTCAAGCATGGACATGGCCCTAAACCTCACTCCCGAGATAAGCCTCTTTTACGGAAGGATCTTCCATGACTTCCGCGGCCGGGCCTTCCGCGATCTTCCGGCCGTAGTTGAGGACCATGATCCTGTCCGCGATCCGGAAGAGTTCTTTCAACCGGTGTTCGATCATGATAATGGTCTTTCCCTGGCTGCGCAGTTTCTCTATGATGGGGACGATGCCCGCCACCTCGGCCAGGCTGAGGCCCGAAAAAAGCTCATCCAGGATAATCAGGTCCGGCCGCAGGGCGATGCTCTTGGCCAACTCCAATCTTTTGAGATACCCCTGGGGCAGGGCGCTGGCCGCCTTGTAGGAGACATGGGCATCTCTTTCGAAGCCCACTTCTTCCAGCAGGTCCAGGGCAACGGCATCCCTTGCCCCGTACTTGCCTCCGGCCAGCCTTTTCACCCTGGGGGAATAGAGGGGAACGATCAGGTTCTTGAAGGCCGGGAGCTGATAAAAAGGTTTGACCATCTGAAACGTTCGGGAGATCCCCAGATCCACGATTTTATACGGGGGTTTCCCGGTGATGTTGGTTCCCTTGTAGAAAATTTTCCCCGATACGGGCTTTACAAATCCGGTGATGAGATTGACAAGGGTCGTTTTTCCCGATCCGTTGGGTCCGATGACCCCGAGGAGTTCCCCCTCCTTGAGGTCGAAGCTGATTTCGGAGACCGCCATGACGCCTCCGAAAGACTTGGTGAGGTCGGTCACCTTGAGCAGGATGATTTCGGTCATTCCACTTCCACCCATCTTTCCAGCTGGTGATACTTGCGCTGTATGTAGGAAAAGATGCCCTCGGGAAGGCCCACCACGAAGATGACCAGGAAGAGACCGTAAAAGACAATCCGGAGCGCGCCCAGGGCGCGAAGCATTTCGGACAGAGGTACGAGGATGAATGCGCCAAGCATGGGGCCTGCAAAGGTTCCCGTGCCGCCCACAACGGCCGCGGCAACGGGCATGATGGAGTAATCGAGGGCAAAGCCCGGCATGCCCGCAAACATGTCCAGGTGGGTCACGAAGGCGCCCGCGAAACAGCCCACGGATGCCCCCAGGAAAAGAACCTGGGCCTTGTACCAGTAAATATTGAGACCCGCGTTCATCACGGACCGGTCGTTGTCGTTGATGGCCTTGATGACCAGGCCGTAATCGGAGGCCATGATCCTTCGGAAGCCGAACAGGGCGCACAAAAGGGCAACCTCTATGACATAGAGAGCGGTCATCTGATTGGGAAACGGGGTGAGTCCCGTAAGTCCCTCCGTTCCGCCGAATATCCGGGTGGCCTCCACGAGGCGTGCGAACATAATGGGGAGAACCAGGGTCACCATGGCGAAATAAACCCCGCGCAACCGTATGACGGGCAGCAGGATGAGCATGCAAAGCGCCCCGCCTCCCAGGGTGGCGATGGGGATGGTGACCAAGGGACCGAGCCCCCAGTAATGATTCAGTATCCCCGCCAGATAGGAGCCGATGCCGAAAAAGAGGGATTGGCCCAGGGAGAGAAGGCCCGCCCCCATGAGCATGTCCCAGCTGATGGCAAGGAGCGCGTAAACGGCGGTGGAGATGAAGACTTCCTTCCAGTAGGCGCTCAAAAGGGGAGTGAAACAGAGCAGCCCCACAACCGGGATCGCCCCCGGCGCCAGCAGATAGAGCATTTCTCTGTAGGAAGAGAGCGCGAAAATATCCGCCGAACGCGCCTTGATCCCCCGATCTATTCTTTCTTTACGCTTTTTCAACTTGTGACTTTTCCCTGAATAGTTCTGTAATTAGGATATGTCATAAAATTAAAATCAGAGTATGTTCCCTCAATTGTTAATTACCATGAAGAACATGAAGGGTTTATAAAAAACAATGGCACTAATGTAGTCTCGAGGTCCTTTTATGCTGGTACAACGAAACTCTTATCATTCAGCCACTTGTCCGTACCAGCATAAAAGGACCGGTGCTGCCATAGGAATCAGATGCGGCAGCAAAAAAGACCTCGTGACGGAATGGCTTCCTGAGTCTGCATTTCGCTGCCAGGGCATTTGAATAGGATACTTCCCAAGTGCTTTTAGTGGTTCAGTTTCTTCATGTCCTTCATGCTCTTCATGGTAGATACATCCTGTGGTTTTGCCTCTCAAATTCGTTCTTCAAGTTCCTTCTGATGGCTGAACAAACCGGATGGTTTGATGACCAGCACAACGGCGATGGCGATGAGGCTTACCAGCATCATCCAGCTGGGTTCCAGGTAATTGGCCGTAATGGTCTGGGAATAGCCAATCAGGACGCTTGCAACCAAAATGCCCACGGTGCTCCCCAGGCCCCCCACGATACAGACGGCCAGGGCGTTAATCAATACTTCGTATCCTCCTTCAACGGCAATGGTTCCTAAAGGTAGAATCACGATGGAGGCAACGGCTGCAAGGGCGCAGCCGAGGCCCATGCTGAAGGCCCCCACCACATCCGAATTGATCCCGAATGTCAGGGCTGTCCGTTCATCCTGGGCTATGGCCCTGCACGCCATCCCGATTTTCGTGTGGTGGGTGAACAGGTAGAGAAACAGGGTCAGACAGATGGCAATGAGTCCGATGATCAGCCTCTGGTAATCCACATAGACGTCCCCGATGGCAACGCTTCCATCAAAGAAGATCGGCAACGTGTATTTGAAACCGACGAAATTAAAATAGCGGAACAGCTCCATAATGGCCAGGCCCAGACCGAAGGTCGCCATGACCTCGCTAAGCGGCATGCCCTTGATGCGAATGATAATGATGTAATAGATAAGAATCCCTACGATGCCGGCCGCAACAATGGATATGATCACCGAAAGAAGATAAGGGAGTCCCACTGCGTTCAGCATGATCCACGCGGTAAATCCGGAGAAGATATAGATGGCCCCGTAGGCGAAATTGGCCACCCCGCTGATGCCGAACGTGAGGTTGAATCCCATGGCCAGCAGAGCCAGGATGGCGCTGTTTATGAAACCGAAAATAATTGTGCCAAGAAGCATGATAGTCAGGTTCTCTATTATGTTCGCGGTTTATGAAATGACATTGTGTCCGGATTTCCTTCGAAAAGGCTACGGATGTAGAACGACCATTCCGTCCCGGGGTCTTTTTTGCCGCCCCATCCAATTCTTGCGGAGCACCGGTCCTTTCAGGCCGGTACGGAAAGGGTCGTTCAAATCCGGTATTGTTTCGTC
>JBBSAR010000518.1:0-3293 GCA_038252125.1 Desulfatiglandales bacterium | reverse complement strand
GACCCAGGTAACGTGGCCAGACGTGGGGCCTGTCTTTGACGGACCTGAAAAAGGGCAGCCTGCGGTGCGGTTTCTTTGCCGTGGTCATGCTTTGGGCCTCACCGTGAATAGGGGTTTGGCATGGAGTTGCGGGAAAACAGGTGATCATTAAAGTTGATAACAGACTTAAATCAAAAATTAGATGGGATGTCAATATTTTATCAAGGCAATTGTCAGTCGGGACTGGTGGTGAAAGATCGTCTCGAATTTTCCGAACAACAATAACGTACTCTGTCCCCAAATCCACCAGACCGATCCCGAAACCGGCAAAAGAGGCACCACCAATCTTATCGAAAGCTATGACCGCATTGTCGCCTTTACCCAGAAACACCTGCCGGATCCTTTTTGTCTGGAAGGCATGAATCGCATCAGCATTCGCGACGGCATTTTTCGGGAAGCCGCTTCAACTATCCTTATTCACAGGGAATATCGCAATGCTTTCGCGGCAAAGCTGATCATCGAGCGCGGCCAAGTGCGCACCGAAAACAGCAACAATCCCCACGGCTTCAGCACGTTGAACCCGGCTACTTTCACCCCGTTCCCAAAAAATCCGGTTATTGCTGCATTTTTCCGGGAGACCCACCGGGCCGACGAACTGGGTTCCGGTATGCGCAAGATGATGAAATACGGCAAAGCCTATGACGGTAAAGACCCTGAGATGATTGAGGGAGATGTGTTTCGTACCATCGTCAAGTATCCCGATTCCGCCGTATATGAAGAGGATTTCGCCTTCACCACGCAAGTCGAGGCACAAGTCGAGGCACAAGTCAGTCGACGTATTTTGTCGGCTTGCGCAGAGAATCCCCTCTCATCTGCAGAGATTGCTGCTGCCTTGGGGCACAGGGGGGAGCAGTCGGGACGTCCGTCACTAAGTAAATAACTCTTTTAACATGCCGGGATTAAAGATGAAAGCAGAGCATTTCAGGGGAACCGTGTAAGGGATAAAGATTTTTTTCGGAGCAAATTCAATGCAGTTACAGGACGTTAAAAACCTGATCCGGAGCTGCGAATCTGAGACCGTCGAATTCAAAAGGCCCACTGGTCAGAGCACAACTGCCGCTAAAACCCTTTGCGGTATGCTGAATGGGACAGGGGGCATGGTTCTTTTTGGTGTAACCCGCAAGGGCAACCCTGCCCAGACGACACTGCTCTAATTCATGGCAGGAGGGCCAGGGGATGAATGAAATTATGCCCAAGAAATCCGGCGGCGAGGTCTTGCTGTATCAGACCGAAGATGGGCAGGTAAGGCTTGATGTGCAGTTGGAGGATGAAACCGTTTGGCTGACACAGCCTTTGATCGCTGAGTTGTTTCAGACAACCCAGCAGAACATCAGCCAGCATATTCGGAATATCCTCGAGGAAGGAGAACTTACCCAAGAGGCAACTCACAAGAAATTCTTGTCGGTTTGCCGGGAGGGAAACCGGGATGTTCAGCGCAGTCTGGATTTTTACAATTTCGACATGATTATTTCGGTGGGCTATCGGGTAAAAAGCCTCATTGCCACCCGATTTCGGATGTCGGCCACTCAGCGATTGAAAGAGTACATTGGCAAGGGTTTTGTCATGGACGATGAGCGGCTGAAGAATGCGCCGGTCAAGGGTTCAGCGTTCCCCGATTATTTCGATGAAATGCTGGCTCGAATCCGTGATATCCGCGCCAGTGAACGAAGGATGTATTTGCGGGTAGCGCGTAAGTAACATCAATTTCCCGGAAGCGATCTCGTGACCCATTCTTGCTTAGATACGGTCAGGTGCGCATTCCCGCAACCTTTTTTGGAACTCTTCGGTCTTTCCAGTCTTCAGGAGCACCTCGTTTTCGAACCGCAGGAAATCCGATAGGTCTTTCATGGAATAACTCAGGAGCCTTTTGACCGCTGATAGAGCAGTGCCCGGTTTCCGGGCAAATTTCCGCGCTGTTTCCAATGCCGCGTTTTCAAGTTCCTCCGCGGGCACAAGTTTGTCCACAATACCAAGTTCCAGCGCTTTCCATGCGGGGATCTCTTCGTCGGATAACAAGATCTCCAATGCCCGGCTCGCTCCCAGCATTTTGGGAAGGAAAAAGGCGCCGCCGCCTTTCGGCGCCAATCCCAAGTTGAGGCAGGGATTCACGAAAACCGTGTCGTCCGTCACTACCCTGTAGTTGCACGCAAGGCTTACATTCATAAAGAGAGAAACCACCATTCCTCTGTCGGCATGGACCGTGATCTTATCCAGTGCCACAATATGCAGGATGAACTGGTTGACCGCGTTGTACAGCCTCTCGATGGTATGTCGACTAAACTCGGTTTCCAGCGCCTTTTGATAAAATCGAATATACTCTTTGCACCCCGTTTCGTGCGATGGATCCATGATAAGAACCACTTTGATTTCATCGGTTTTCGAAATAAGATCAAGGTAATCGAAAAGGGGCCACTTGGCCTTTGAATCAGAGGCTGAAAAAAGCAGATTTTCATTAAATCTGAGTATGGCAATATCGTCGATCTTTTTGGCCGAAAAGAAAACGTGTGTTTGATCGAACTCCTTTTCCTTTTTCATTTTGGGGCTTCCTTTCTCATGTTACTTTCTCATGTCGATCCGGATTGCATTATTTACAGGTGTTTCCCTGTTCCCATTACCCTCCATAATCAAGTAATCTTTTCACATTGGCAAGGCAAAATGCTTTGAAGGTTAGAATTATCCGGATGTAACAGCTCATTTCTGACTCCCATGGAGCCCCTCAGGCGGGCCTCCGCCTCCTCCCAGTACCGCATATAGTCTGACCCTGTTGGTGAGCCTGATGAGGCGGAGCTCGATAAGCACTTGCTGCTGCCCATAGAGGGATCGCTGCGCAACGAGGACGGACAGGAAGTTGTCTATCCCTTTTTCATAGCGTATGTTTGACAGCCGATAGGTTTCGGCGGTTGCATCCACCAGGGATTGTTGCGCGGATACCTGTTGGTCTATCGTGCCCTGCACCGCGAGAGAATCGGCTACTTCCCTGAAGGCCGTCTGGATGGCCTTCTCATACTGGGCCAGGGCAATTTTCTGATCGGCCTGGCTGACCCGCAGGGCGGCCCATACGCGGGCGTCAAAAATCGGCATAACGATTTGTGGTGCAAAGGTCCAGGCGCCCGATCCGGATTTGAACAGGCCGGAGAGATCGGCACTTGCGGTTCCCAGGGCGGCGGTCAGAGAGATGCGGGGGAAGAAGGCTGCCCTTGCCGCGCCGATAAAGGCGTAGGCGCCCTTGAGCTGATGTTCCGCCGCCATGATGT
>JBBSAR010000517.1:0-3294 GCA_038252125.1 Desulfatiglandales bacterium | reverse complement strand
TGCGGGGCTTTTAGGGGTCTGTGCCGGATTTTTCACCATCCATGCCGTGGCGGTGGGATTGCTGAACCAGAAGCTTACCAGCAGCCATGGAAAAGCCAACTCTCTCTATGTACTGTTTTACTATGGCGGCGGATGGATCGGCATAACAGGGGCCGGTTTTGCCTTTGAACAAGCCGGGTGGAGCGGGGTTGTGGGCTTTGTCATGGTTTTTCTGACCATTCCGTTCATCACGGGTTTTTTTGAAAAAAGATCGGATTCCGAGCGATCCCGTGCGAAAAATTCATGAACATAAACCCAATATTTCTTTGTGAGAATCATCCAATATCGGCCTGGAGCCGGCAATGTGATTTGAATTTTTGGCAAGAAGATCTTATTACAAAAAGGTCCGCTTCTCTCCGACAAAGAGGAGCCGTTGGGTCCTGTTGCCATTTTTGATTCGCAAACGATATATGGGAATGAAAGGAGAATGGAAAATGCTGAAAAAGGACGTGTTATACGCAACGAGAGTTTGGGATCACTACGAACTATACCGTCAATGCCTGTTCTTGATCCTGGGGGTTACGTATCGATCGGCTTTACTTTTTCATCGGCCAAGGCGGAAAATACAACCCCGAAAATCCCATTCAAGAGCGTCGACGATCAGATGGCGATTTTGACGGAAAAGCTGAAGTTGACTCCCGAGCAGGAAACCGAGATTCGCCCCATCATTCAAGACTTCTCAGAAAAACGGCAAGCCCTGTTTCAAAAATATCAAGGGAAGGGAAGAGGGGCCTATAAAGATCTTTTTAGCGAGGCAAAAACCTTGAATGAAGAAATGAAAAGCAAACTCAAACCGATCCTTACAGCCGATCAGATAGAAGCGTACACAAAGCTTCGGGATGAACAACGGTCGGAAATGCGCGAGGAGCTGAAAAACCGAAGAAAAAGCCATTCTGACCAATAGGCAAAGGAGTTCAACAATCATGGATACCTACGATGTTGTTGTCATTGGCGGCGGCCCTGGCGGCTATGTGGCCGCGGCACGCACCGCTCAGTCGGGGATGAAAACAGCCCTGGTAGAAAAAGAAAGCCTTGGCGGCACGTGCCTGAACTGGGGGTGCATCCCCACAAAAGCGCTGCTTCAAAATGCCGAGGTCATTCATCTGCTGGGCCGAGGGCGCGCTTTTGGCTTTTCCTTTGACAATCTGACAGTGGACTATGCCGCGGCTCACAAACGAAGCCGCCAGGTGGTGATGCGTCAAAACCGACGCGTCGCGGCACTCATGAAAAAGAGCGGAGTCGCTATCTACGAGGGAGAGGCGCACTTCGTAGACGCTGAAACGCTCGTGGTGGCGCCTTCCGACGTCAGGCTGCGTGCCAAACAGATCATCATCGCCACGGGCGCCAAAAGTCGTGCCCTCTCTGATTGTCCCTTTGACGGGAAGAAAGTCATCAACTTCCGCAACGCCCTGGAAATGACCGAAACGCCTGAATCAGCGGTCATCGTGGGGGCGGGACCCATCGGTATGGAGTTCGCCACCTTGTGGAGCCGATACGGCTGCCGTGTGACGGTGGCGGAAATGATGTCCCATGCACTTCCCCTTGAAGACGCTGAGATCAGCATGGAGGCGGAGAAGCAGTTCAAACGAAACGGCATCAATGTGAAGACGGAAACCCTTGTGGAGACCGTCAAACCTTTGGACGAAGGGGTGAGCGTAACCATCAAAACCGGCGATGTGCGTGAATCGATCACCGTCGATACGGTACTCGTGGCCATAGGTTTTACGCCCAACTGCCTTACACTGGATCTGGACAAGGCCCATGTAGCGGTTTTGAAGGGCGCCATCGACGTGGATGAGACCATGCGCACCAGCGTGCCGCACATTTATGCCATCGGCGACGTAAATGGTAAAATGGGACTGGCCCATGTGGCCTCTGCTCAGGGCATGATCGCAGCGGAAAACATCGCAGGCAGGACCACCAAAGCACTGGATTATACCGCCATGCCACGATGCACATACAGCCACCCGGAGGTGGCGTCCGTGGGGCTTACCGAGGCCCGGGCCCGCGAGATGGGCCATGAGGTCATTACAGCGGTCTGCCCATTCGCTGGAAACGGCAAGGCGGTGGCCATGGATGACAACATCGGTTTTGTGAAGATTGTGGCCGAAGCCGGGAGCGAAAAAATCCTGGGTGTGCATCTGGTGGGAGGGCATGTCACCGAGCTTGTGGCAAGCGCTACAGGCATGATTGCGCTTGGAGCAACAGCGGAACAAGTGGCGGAGACGGTTTATCCGCACCCGACACTCAGCGAAGCCATTATGGAGGCGGCCCAGGCACTTTGCGGCCATGCCGTTCATCTATAGGATTGCCACCTCCGCCATTCGGGAAACATTTGTATGACCAACCAGATATTCAGTGCCACGTGCCGTATTCCCCCCATGGTGTTTGTGATCGTCAGACGTACCCCTTTCCGCCTTTCCCGCGGTATCATAGTTCCTTCCCCAGCTATTGCGATGAGAAAACGCTTTGCGAAATGGGCTGTTACCGAAAGAAAACGCACAAGATATCAACGGCCTTTCAGATAATTCGGTGCGCCCACATGGTAGAATAGAACAAATTTACCGTGCTAAAATGGGCTTGAGGTTTTCAGCATTTTCCCGTATGCTTTTAAATACGGGATGCTTCTTTCTTTTCCAAAATTTGAAAAAGAGCGCCGCCTTGAAACGTGCTTAAATGGTCGGAGCTCATTGTTGAAGGGAGCCGGTATGAACAAGAAAGGAACCATCCTGCTTGTTGACGACAATTCCGAGAATATTGATATCCTATCCGAATTGACTGAGGGTATTTTCAGATCCTTTTTTCTCCGTATTTAAACCATATGACGAGGCAGACTATCCGGATTTCCAATAATAGATTCTTCCTTTGGAAAGAAGTGCGAAAGGCAATGGCAACCATTCCCCTTTTTAATTCCTAATTTGGAGGTCGAAAATGAAAACAGTTCCCAGACTCACCCAGAGTGACACCCGTATCATGATGGAAGCGGCAGAGAAAAAAGCCGTTGAAATCGGCGTGGATATGGACATCGCCATCGTGGACGACGGTGGCAACCTGTTGATGTTTCACCGTATGGACAATGGGCGCATCACCAGCATCGATATTTCCATCAGCAAAGCCTTCACGGCCGCGGCTGCCCGGAAATCCACCCGTGCCTATGGGGAGACCAGCGGCCCCGGTGGCGCTTCTTTCGGGATTCACACCAGCAATCAGGGCCGGTTCATGATCTTTGCAGGTGGTTTGCCTATTTTCGCGGAT
>JBBSAR010000516.1:0-3295 GCA_038252125.1 Desulfatiglandales bacterium | reverse complement strand
GTCGCAACAATAGCCGCCTGTGCCACAAGCATTCCGGCTACCCATCTAATAATTCTTGACGTTACATTCGCTTCCAAGATTTGAAGGTCCTTCTTTGTCGCCAGTTGTTCTTCGATAGGATAGGATTGATGAATCATGACACTCAAATCGCAAAAAAGGGTCCAATCAGAATTAATGCAACCTCTCCCGCCCTTTTACTTATCCCCACCCTATGGCCACCACATCTACACGCACACCCTCTAATTCATGGGATGTTGAGAGAGTAGAGAGGACCTCTGTGTCATGGGTCGGCACAAAGACAGCCATGAGGATTTTTGATAGGCCCAGAGAGCGGGCGTATCGGGCCGCCTGACCCAGAGAGGCCTGGAATGTCAATTGATCCACATAACTCTTAACCTCGATGACGCCCTCTTTTCCTTTACAGCGGAGATGGAGGTCCACCTTGCCGTTGCCTGTGGGGAACTCCGGACTGATGATGCACCAGCGACCTATGGCATCCCGCAGCCAGGCATACAGATGAAAGTGTCCCACCGCCTCGGTCAGGTGCAGATCGGTTCTGCGGGGGAGCCCTTTCCAGGGATTTATGCTATGATCCTGAAGTCGGACCAAGTATTTTTTATACCTGGAAAGCAGCGCCGGAAGGTTCAGTACGTCTGTTTCCATCACGTCCTTCAGTTCATCCAGCGGGTCCAGGGCCGGGATCGGGGTCCGCTCTCCGGTCAGGTCGTCGGTGAGGGCGTTGAAAAGGCGGAGTTGGATAAAGGGAGATGAAAAACGGCAATAGCTGATCAGCCTCCCCTGATCATCTTTGTGGGTTTTTGCGTCAATGATGCCGTTCAAATAGAGATAGTTGCACCACTCTTCATCTATCTTGAACACCATGTCCGAAAACGAAAAAAGCTTTACCACTTTCTCTATGTATGGTCCCCTGGCTTTCCTTACAAGATTTAAGACCGTGTTGTTCCATTCCAGATTAAGGGCCGCATGGGATGCAAATTCCCAGGTTTCCTCCCCTATGGCGTTTTCTTTACCCGGATTATACTTTTCCGTCAGCAGCTCCCCAAACCAGCCCACCAGGCCAGGCTGGCCACGGGTGGCATCAAATACGGAGTTAACCACAGAGGATTCGATTTCCTGCCCGCTCTCTTTCCGGTATTGCCCAAAGAGGTCCTCCACCTGCGCCTGGGTAAAATTTGGGACATGAAGGGACCGTTGCACATTGAATGGAGAACCCCGATCGCTTCCCAGTCCCAGAACAGCCCGAACCCCGATGAGGGCAAGGCCGTGCAGCACAGTACCATCCCGGTTGAGATACAGGTCGCGAAAAAGGGAAACCAGGCGATCGATCACCCTGGAGGGAAGGCTGTCGAACTCGTCAATGAAGAGAACGAGCGGGCGATGGAATAACCCGCTCTTGCGCAGGAATATCCCAATCCATTCGTCCCATGACTGAAGTTGTGAAATATCGATCCCCAGGAAACGATCCAGAACAAAGGGCGCTTTTTCAAGAAATGCATCTTCTGAATCATCCTCCTTCAGCGCCACACCCTGCATGGACATCATGCCTATCTGAAACTGATCCGGATAGCGGGTCTCAATCTCCCTTTTCACCTCCTGCATGAGCCAGGTTTTGCCGGTCTGCCGGGGGGCCCAGATGGTGAAGTAGTGCCCTCCCTTTTCCGGATCATCCACGATGTGCCTGAGGCAGACATCCACAAGTTCCCGCCGGGGCACACAGAAATGCCGTTCACAGTCCACCGGCCCGTAAGAATGAAATCGTCGCACCTTTCTGATCCCTCCGTTTCCTCAAAATCCGTCCCGGTCATCACCCTGTCTCTTGATTCGAGTCCCTAAAACGCAAAATTTGAGGGTCTCGTAAAATGACGAATTAATCCATTGATATGGATGAAATATTATGATTTACTCGTATAATAATCGCTTTTAT
Source organism: Desulfatiglandales bacterium (assembly GCA_038252125.1). Classification (GTDB taxonomy): domain Bacteria; phylum Desulfobacterota; class DSM-4660; order Desulfatiglandales; family Desulfatiglandaceae; genus DUZB01. The sequence continues at coordinate 1,350 of JBBSAR010000516.1, read as the reverse complement.
GGATTTTGCACCTTTTTGCGGCGACACAAAAAATGATCATTTGTCTTTGTTAACCACCAGACTGTTTTCCACACCTTCAAAAACTTCGTCAGCCATGACACTCAAGTCACAAAGTATGCTGTCTTCAACTGGCCCTTGGCCTATCCATTTGATCGCTGAAAGCTCTTCCCTGGGAAAGGACTTGAGAAGATCATAAAGAACAACCGGATCAAGCCCTGCTTCTTTTGAACAAGCTTCCCGCATTATCTCAGCCCAATTAAATGCTTTAATTCTTGACAAGGCCCACAAATCAATCACATCTTTGGCTTCCACCCGATACAGAGCTGAGACTTTGTTCGACAAAATATTTCGCCAACTATCAACCCGCCCAAGAGTATCATCCCATTCGATATTTCCATAGTGCGCGGCGACGTCATTGACCAGATCAATTTTCAGGATCACCCCTTTATCATGGTTGGATTTTTGTTCCACAAAAAGCTGAACATAATCCTCATACCTCACAACCCTGTCGTAAAGAACAGCAAAAGACTCTTGCCTGCTTTCAATCTCCAATTCAGTATACAGACGTTCTGACCATTTAGAAAACTCCGGATCCCTGTTGACAAAAAAATCGAGGTCGTCTGAATAACGAACAGGGCTGTAAAATCTACTGAGAGCGGTGCCGCCTGTTAGATAAAAGGGAACGTCTATACGTTTCACGATGTTGAGGATCCCATCCTGAAAAGGATAGAGGCTCTCCTCGTAATATTTTTCGTATTCGTTCATATCGTTTCCGTTGTCCTATAAATCGAAGTTTTAAAATCCGCTCCTGAGTCAGAAGTTTCATTATGTTTTCCTTTCCCATGATCTCCAAAATATCGTGCCAGGGAAGTCTCTCCAGTGCTCTTAAGAAAATTTTTTCTTGGTCAAATGGCCCCTCCTTTTCTCGTAACCCAAGCAACACTTCCAAGAGCCGATCTTCCCGGATATGATAGTCCCAAACCAGAGATTTAATGATCCTGCGCTTTTGAGTAGTGCTTATCATATGATACCTAAAAGCTGCAAGCGAGAATTCAAGGCATGGGAGCATGGGCCTGCGCAGAATCCGGCCTGGCCGGATCCCCTTTTTAACCTTATTGCGGGGAGGAAAATGCCGGGCGGTGGACAAATCACCCCTTCAGCTATGTGCGTATTTGCATAGCCGGCCACCGCAGGATAAACCTCTCCCCCTGCTCTTGAAATCCGCTCCTTATTAGATTTGGAGGCGTTCGACCTCAGGCAAATGACAGGCTTTGAATCGAATCCTCCAGATATGTCCACCTCTCCTTAAAAGGATAGCTCTTTGACAATTTGAGTTGCCACCGGCGGCTG
>JBBSAR010000515.1:0-3298 GCA_038252125.1 Desulfatiglandales bacterium | reverse complement strand
CTGATGACGTAAGTGTACTTGACGTTGTTCATGGCCAGGCGCACCGTTTTTTCGTCCATCCCCGTATATTTTACCCCTATTTTCGCTGCTTCTTCAGGAAAATCATGAATGAAATTTGTTGCTTCCACGTGAGCTTTTACCATTCCCTTCACCTGTTCGGGATGTTCGGCAACAAAAGAAGTTTCCGCGACGAGAACGCAGCAGGGGTGGTCTTTCCAGATTTCTCCTGACGCAAGAAGCACCTGCCCGACGCCCATGGTTGTGGCTTTGGCCGGATAGGGTTCCCAGGCGATAAAGGCATCGATCTGGTCGGTCTTGAGCGCCCCGATCATCTCCGGCGGTTTCAGGACGATGATGGAAACCTTTAGGGGGTCTACCTTGAATTTTCGAAGGGCTTTCTGGAGCAGAAAATCCTGAACGGTCGAACGACCCGGAATGGCCACGGTCTTTCCCAAAAGATCTTCAGGCGTCTTTATGGTGGATCCTTTCTTCACCGTAATGGTGGATCCTTCGGTGTTCACCTGGGCCAGTACCTTAACCTTGGCCACCCCGTTTGCTACGGCCGTGGTGGCCGGCGCCTCTCCCACATATCCCATATCCAGGGCGCCCGCGGCAAAGGCACTCATCTCCTCCGGACCAGCCTTGAAAATGCCCGCCACATCAACCGTTACGCCGTTTTTCTTATAAAAGCCCTTTTCGAGGGCCACCCAGCAGGCCAGTTGATGAATGTCGCTTTGAAGGTATCCGATGCGAACCGGTTTTTCCTTGCCGTTGACGGCGCCCGTAATCTGCAATAAAAAAAAGAAAAGAGCAGATGCCATGATCACTAATTTTTTCATGAGGAACCCCTTAAAGTTGAATTACTTCATAGTAACGATTCGGGGCCAGTCCTGCAAACAAAACCGCACCGGGGCAGGGCACGACCAGCTTTTTTTTCCATCTGCCTCCGATTATGTTAAAAAATTCCAGGCAGGCGGAACAGATGTGCGTGGTTTTTCCGAGGGAGTATGGGACCGGTTCTTCGTCTTTTAGATAATATTCCGGTTCGATGAAGTTGGCGTGATTGGCGCAGTGGGTGAGAAAGAGTTCCTCGTAACTCTGTCCATGGATGCCCATGACTTTGAGCCACCGGTCATTTCGATCCTTTTCTTGCTGATCAATCCGGTCCCATGCCGCAGGTTTGGCTGACTGATAGCTTTTCCGTTCCAGGAGGGCCATCTGCTCTTTTCGGTCCGGGAATTTGCGACAGCGGAATTTCGAACTCCGGATGCGGGTTGTCTCCGTCAATCCCCAGCTCGTCAGACTCCGAGAGCTGATCAGCAAGGTTTGACCGGCATAGGGGGAAGTCCCGTACCACGAGAGCTGTCTCCTGCACAGGGAATCCTTTTCCCATGAATCGGGCGACACATAGCCCATATCCATCTTCCCGGAAAGAGGAACGCATACGGCCTTCCTGGCCTCGTGAAGGAGGCTCCCGCTCTTCACAAGACTTCCTTTCAGGTCCCTGAACGCTCCTTCCTGAACCCAGTAAATATATTTCTCGTAAACGGCGATCTATTCTTCTCCTTCAGCAGAGGCCTCGGCGTTCTCTTCGGTTCCGGCCTTTTTGTCCTGAACCCTCTTGAGTCTTTTTGCCCGTCTTTCTTCTCTTTCCCGTTTTTTGTCAATTTCAGGTTCCTGGTCGGTTCCAGATTCCTGATCTATTTCGGGATTTTCTTTTTGGACGTTTGTCTTTTTTTCCTTCACTCTCTTAAGCCTTTTCTCTCGTTTTTCTTCTCTTTCGGCTTTCTTGTCCTCTTCAGACTTCTGTTGCGTCTCGGGTTTCTGAGGTGTTCCGGCTTCCTCTTCAAGGGGTTTGGCCTTTTTTTCCTGGAGTCTCTTGAGTCTTTTCTCCCGTCTCTCGTCGCGCTCGGCCTTCTTGTCTTTCGCTGTTTCCCGATCGCTCCGGGATTTCTGGTCTATTTCGCTTTCTTCTTTCCGCTGTTTTGTTTCTTTTTCCTGCAGTCGCTTCAATCTCTTTTCTTGTCTTGCATCCCGCTCCGCTTTTCCGTCCTTTTCAGGCGCTTGAATTTCTTCGGGCTTTGCACCTGCTTTCGATTCTTCGTCTTTCACTGTTGCTCTTATCTCTTCTTTTGAAGCCGACTCGCCTTTGAGCGCCTCTTCCACCAGGAAACTGATGTCCCGCATGATGAGGGGCGAATCCGTGGCCGTGATTCCCACCTGCAAGCCCTGGTAGCAGAATGGGCACGCCGATACCAGTTCCTGAGCGCCGGTTTCTTCCGCCTCCCTGATTCGCCTCTGGGACATACGGTTCTGGATGTCCGGATATCCCGATTTCAGTCCTCCGCCCGCGCCGCAGCAACGGGAATATTCGCGGTTTCTGGGCATTTCCAGGAGTTCAAGTCCCGGTATGGCCTCCAGGATATATCGGGGGTCATCAAAGACCCCGGAAGCCCTTCCAAGGTGACACGGATCGTGGTAGGTGACTTTCCTCTCCACCCTGTTTTTGAAGACCAGTTTTCCTTCTTCGTGCAGACGGCGAAGAAATTCAACCGTGTGCATGACTTCGAAGTGGAGTTTCCCGACCCTGGGGTAATCTTCCTTGATGGTCTTGAAACAGCCTGCACAGGAGGTGATCAGCGTTTGAAAACCCGCCTCGTGAAACATCTTGATGTTGTCGGAGGCGATTCTTTCAAATTCCGGGTCTCCCATGCGGAGCATCACACTGCCGCAGCATTTTTCATCCTTCCCGAAAACACCGTAATCAATCCCCAGCATCTCCAGGATATTGATGGTGCTTACGGCCACCTGTTTTACGTTGATATCATAAGAAGCCGTACAGCCTAAAAAAAGCAGCACCTTGGCCCCGGTCTTTTTCATTTCTCTTGGCAGGTCCGCAATGAGCCCTTCCTTCTTGGCCCTCCGCGCCCATTTGGTCCGGCCTGTCCTGGGCTGCTGCCACGGGTTGTCGTAGGACTTTACGCTCTTTACAAGGGCCTTCTGGGACTCCAGCGGGCCGTAGCCGGCCTGTACAATGAGACGACGAATATCTTCCCACAGATTTACCGTATCGATATTGGCGGGGCAAACCACGTGGCACTGACCGCAGGTGGAGCATTCATAGAGATTCTGCGCGAAATCCCGAACATCCCGATCCGTTATTTCCCGGTAGCGGAACAGGACCGAGAGGACCTTCTTGAGCGCCTCGGGAGATTTGTCGCTCTTGACAATTTTTCCCACAATTCCGTGCTGAGAACGCAGGATACGGAGAAAATCCATCACCTTGGTTCTCGGGATG
>JBBSAR010000514.1:0-3298 GCA_038252125.1 Desulfatiglandales bacterium | reverse complement strand
TTCCGCACTGAAGTCAAGATAACTTCCGGCTATGGCCCTGAGGCGGTCGGGACCGCCTTTTTGCCGGGAAAGGGCATTCGTGGCTTTTTCATGCAACAGATCAATCCCTTCCTGCTGCAGGGCGGCGAATATTTCTTCCTTACTCTTAAAGTAAGAATAGATCGTTCCCACTCCCAGTTCCGCATTTTTTGCAATCTTATTCACGGAAGTGGACTGCAGCCCTTCCGCAAACAGCAGATCCCTGGCAGCATCAAGGATCTGCCTTTTTCTCTCTTCCCTTTCTCGATCTCTTCTCTCTTTTAAACCCATAATCATTTCTCAACGTGTTTACGCATCATTCCAATTCGGATCTCAACTGCCTTGCCATTATCCTTTCATAGACGGCCGGCGCCAAACGGCTGATCCAGTAGCTGAGTTTACCAACCGGCGTCATCACCAGCAGATCCTTTCGCTTGACGGCTGCACTGTAAATGGCTTCCGCTGCTTTTTCGGGCGTATCCTGGTTTCCTACCGTGGATTGAGGGTGGTTCGTGACCCGGCCATCTCCCCCGAGGGCCCTGGTCTGGAGTTTTGTTTTGACAAAACCGGGACACACGATCATCACATGGGCACCCGTTCCGAAAAGCTCCGTCCGCAGAGATGTGAAAAGACCCTGCAGCGCATGCTTGCTGGCGCTGTACCCTGTTCTTCCAAGGAGGGGCGCAAGCCCCGCCACGCTCTCGTTCACAATAATCAGGCCTTTTCTCTCCACAAGGCTTTCGATAGCGGCCTTGGTACAGTAAAGGGATCCGAAGAAATTGATGGCCATCACTTTCTCAAACACCTCTACACGGGTGGCCCTGAAAGCGCCTCTCTGGGTGATCCCGGCGTTGTTGACCAGGACGTCGATGCCTCCGTACTGTCGCAGAATACAAGCGATCGCATCTTCACACTCCTGTCTGTTGCTCACATCGCAAACAAGCCCCGTGCAATCCTCTCCGGAAGCAGCCAGGCTTTTCCGGGCCTCGCTGAGTGCTTCTCCGTCCATATCCAGCAGAGCGATCTTTGCGCCGTCGGCTGCGAATCTTCTGCACAGGGCAAACCCAATCCCGCTGGCGCCCCCGGTAACGACCACGACTTTGTTCCTAAATGGTTTTTCGGACATCTCTCCTCTACTCCTGTCCCTCCGGGAGTTTGAACCGGGTGAAAATGAACGCCGTGGTCAACCCAGCGATGATATGCCAGATCCCCCACCATGCCACCAGGATGGCCATGCCGCCCAGCCCCCCGAAGAAATTGAAAACCAGGACCAGTCCCAACGCGGAATTCTGAATGCCCACCTCGATGCAGGTTGCCCTTGCGTCCCGCTCCTGCAAACCTGCCAGACGACCTGACCAGTAGCCCAGATTCAGGGCCAGTGCGTTGTGCAAAAAAACGAAGAACATGACCAGACCGATAACCTTTACAAAAATGGACCAGTTGGCGGCCAGGGCTCCACAGACGATCACTATGAAAAATATCAGGGAAAAGATCTTGAAGGGCTTTCGGACCTTGTCCGCGAGGTGGGGAAACACCCGGCTCAGGGTCAATCCCAGGACGAGGGGAATTCCCAGAATAATAAAAATGGTTGTAAAAACGTCCATGGGATTGAGGCTTACTCTCCTGAGGATCTCGGCTGTATCCGGATTCAACCCACCCCACAGGGCCAGATTAAAGGGCGTCATCAGGATGGCGGCGGCGGTGGAGACCGCTGTCATGCTGATGGAGACCGCCACGTTGCCTTTGGCCAGATAGGTCATGATATTGGAGAGATTGCCTCCCGGACATGCTGCCACCAGTATCATCCCGAGGGCTATGGAGGGCTGTGGCCGCAGGACCAGGATAAGGAGAAAGGTGAAGGCGGGTAGGAGAACGAACTGGGCGATCAGACCGATGCCGGGGGCCTTGGGGGATATGATGATTCGCTTGAAATCCTCCAGTTTCAGGTCAAGCGCCACACCGAACATCATCAGACCGATGGCGGCATTGATGACAAAAAGCCCCTGAGGATTAAAATTGAGCCGGATCTGATCTACCGTTGCCGCATCCATACCCACCTCCCTAATATGCTGTTAGGCCTGATACGCACCCACATTCGCCAGAGCTATGCTGCCCGGGCTTACTGTTGTGGTATCCGTCATCACGTTTATGCAAGTAGTCTTCCCGGAAGCAAAGGCTTCTTCCAGTGCCGGCCTGATATCTTCCGGTTTTTCCACGAACATGCCTTTTCCTCCCAGGGCTTCCACCATCTTGTGATAGTCAACCCTCCCGATATAGGTGCCATCGGGAATCGCGTGTCCCATGCGGAGCTCCTGACTGTGACGGATCATGCCCCAGCCGAGATCGTTACAAATTACGACCACAATGGGGAGCCCTTTTCGGATGGATGTTTCAAATTCCATGAAATTGAAACCGATCGATCCGTCTCCTGTCATCAGACAGACCCTTTTCTCCGGGTATAGAAGTTTGGCCGCGTTGGCGTAGGGAAGACCTACTGCGAGGGATCCGTAGATGCCGTAATCGAGATAATGACCGCCACACAACGTGGTTCTCGTCATTCCCATCCATGTGGTCGTATCGCCTCCATCCGCCACAACGATGTCATCCTCACGGTCCATGAAATCGTTGATCTCTTTTGCAAGCCGCAAAGGATGAATGGGGACATTGGTGCTTTCCCATTCCGCCTGTCGGTAAGATTTTCCCTGTTTATGAGCGGCTTCCAGCGTTTTGATCCATGGCGCAAAACGTTCCTTCAAGTTGTCGCCCGTCCTTTTCTCCTTCACGATCCGATTGCATTCCCTGAGAAGCGCCCCCACATCGCTCATGACGGGGAGATCGATGGAACGATTGCGACCAAGCTCTTCCTCCTGAATATCCACCTGAATCATCTTTGCCTGTGGATTGAAGATCTGTCCGAACATGTAGTACAGCGCTACCCTTGTTCCCAGCAGGATTACCAGGTCTGTCCCGCTGTAGGCGGAAAATCCGCAGCCCGGTCGAATGGCCAGCGCCCCTTCAAAACAAAGGGGATGGGTATCGGGCACGACTCCCCTGCCTGAGAGGGACGTCAACACCGGCAGGCCGGTCGCCTCAATAAACCGGATCAAATCATTCCCCGCCCCGGACTGCCATACTCCTGTTCCGGCAATCAGCACCGGCTTTTGGGCCTGCTCGATCATCTCCAGCATCCGGCCGGCCTTTTCAAGATCCACCGGGAAGGACCTTCCCTGCGTGCAGGGCTTTTTCACTCCGGAGATTTTTGTCTGGGCGTTGAGAACGT
>JBBSAR010000513.1:0-3300 GCA_038252125.1 Desulfatiglandales bacterium | reverse complement strand
TGGTAGGGGCATCCCTTCGATGTCATGATGCAGATATAATCGATCCTGGTCAGGAGATCAAATGCGGGCCGCAATGCCCTTTCCGGATCGGGATTGTCCAAGGGAACCGCTATTCCGTATTCATCCAGGACTTTCAAAATGGCAGGCATCCCATCGCCCAAGACGACCCTGTCGGCGCCTGTGAACTTCGCTGCGTGACCGGGACAAAGATTTGCGTAGATGCCGCCGAGGATGATCGGGACATCCGGATAGACGACCTTCGCAATGCGAATGGCATCTCTCACTCCGGGGTACCAGTAGGTCATCAGAGAAGTGATGAGAATGGCCGATGGTCTCCCGCAGCATCTGAGATCTTCTTCAAGCAGCATCGGAGAGATTCCGTATCGACTGTATGGCCTGGAAATGTTCTTTAACGGCGCCGGCTTGGGAATCGTCTCTTTCCAGAATTTCCCTGTGCCGTAAGTATCCCTCCTTGGACGTTTCCAGGTTGCCCCGGCTTTCATCCCGGGATGGTGTACGTCAAGGCAGTCAATGAGGTGAACGTGAAAATCATGCTGCCTCAGAAAAGCGGCAAGCTGAAGCAGGCCCAGCGGTTTGGACCACAGGTCAAAAGCCGCAAAATCATAAATCCATGGATTAACCAGGATGAGGGAAGGTTTCATGGCCTTTCTTTCTGAGTTAAGGAGATCGATTCTATGAGAGCCGTGGTGCAGAGGGTAAGGGAGTCGAGAGTGGAAGTCAAGGGTTCTATCGTTGGCGCCATAGGTCCGGGATTGTTGATCTTCTTGGGAGTGGGAGCTGGCGACAAAGAAAAAGATGGCAGCTATCTGGCTCAAAAAATAGCCAACCTGAGGATTTTTCCTGATGATGGCGGATTAATGAACCTTTCCTTGCTGGATACGGGAGGAAGCGCTCTCGTCGTGTCTCAATTTACCCTTTGGGGTGACTGCGGGAAAGGGAGAAGACCTTCATTTGCCAAGGCTGCCGGACCGGAAGAGGCAAGGAGTCTTTATGCGTATTTTATCGCATCCCTCAAAGACAAAAACATTCCTGTTTCAACTGGCCGTTTTCAGGAAATGATGGATGTGCACCTGATCAATGATGGACCCGTTACCCTATTGCTGGACAGTGCCCGAAGTTTATAGACCCTTAGTCCATGGCCAGCTCTTCTTCAAGCTCCGATATCCTTTTTTCAATCTGCTCCTTCTCTTCCATGCCCGGGCTTTCTTTCCGCAGGCGAAGTTTCAGGGCCAACAGTTCCATGGATGAGCGGTATTCGCAACAATTGATCTTCACTTCTGTTCCTCTTTTCTTTCCCGCACCTCCCCTTGCCTGTATGCTGATCGAAAATACCCCCAGCCGCTAAGGGGTTAAATACCCCGGCCATTCAGGGGCAGGACGGTATTGGGATCCAACCTGATGCTCCTGCTGCCGTCAAAGGGTTTATCGTGATCTTTCAATACCTTGAGAAACAGACCGGAGGGTTCGGGATCCAACTGGAAAATAATGGTGAAAATCTCATCCACGGAATTTACCGGATAGGGGATTCCCCTTTCATTCACCTCCTTGATATGGCGGTGGGAAAGGGCGGAAAGCCATATCTCAAGAGAGAAATCTTGGGCAATCTTCTTGAGGCCTTCAAACAGTTCGATCCCGGTATTTTCAAAATCAAGGCCATCCACGATGAGCGTTTCGGGACTAAATTCCAGCCGATCCGCCAGGTTATTCAGGTTGGCTCGCAACCGTTCCAGATCAAAGCTCTTGTTCAGATAGGCAAGAATCATCCGATTCCGCTGGATAAGCATCTGGTTTTCATCTTCATTGGGAAGAGCAAGCGCCTTTGCAATGTCCTGATAAATGACGCTGTAGTAGGAGGTTACCTTTTCTGGCCCCTCTTCAAGAGACACATGGACCAGCTTTCCCGAACGAAAGATCCTGTCAAGGGCGATGTGGATCAGGCAGGCCGTTTTTCCAACACCGGCTCTTGCGATCAAGACACCCATATTTCCTCGCCCCAGTCCTTCAGGGGAAGATTCCTCCAAAATTTTCAGCGGACTTACGGAAGCAAAATTGGTCATTGCCTCTTCTCTCCTTTTCCTTTTTTTCTCAGGTTCGATTTCAATTCCTCCGACAAAGATTCAGGGACTTTTGCGTATTTTGCAAACTCCATGGTAAATTCCGCTTTGCCCTGGGTCAAGGATCGTAGGATGGTGGCGTAGCCGAACATTTCCGACAACGGGACCTCCGCTTCAATGATGCTGAATTTGCCGCTTTCCACGGAACTTGTAATCATGCCCCTTCTTTGATTAATAGATCCCATAATGTTTCCCTGAAATTCAGAAGGTCCTTCCACGGAAACCTTCATAATCGGTTCCAGAAGGACCGGCTTCGCTTTCATGTAGGCCTGTTTGAAAGCGCCGATGGCCGCCTGGGCAAAGGCCATCTCCGAAGAGTCCACACTGTGGGATTTTCCATCATTTACAGTAACTTTCATTCCCAGGACAGGATACTCCAGTACCAGCCCCTTTATAAGGCACGACTGAAATCCTTTGTTTACGGCCGGGATGTACTCCGTAGGGATGGATCCTCCCTTGACTTCGTTGACAAACTCGTAGGTGTCATTTTCCCCGGGTTCCATAAAGCCTGCCACTCTGCCGAACTGTCCGGATCCACCGGTCTGTTTCTTATGTGTATAATCAAACTCTGCCTTCTGGGTGATGGCTTCCCTATAGGCGACCTGTGGAATGCCCGTACTGACCTGGGCGTTGAATTCCCTTCGCATCCTCTCCACATACACATCCAGATGAAGCTCTCCCATCCCTGAAATGATCGTTTCCCCGGATTCGTGATCTACATATGACCTGAATGTTGGGTCTTCTTTCGTAAAACGATTCAGGGCCTTGGACATATTGTTCTGCGACTTGTTGTCTTCGGGAATAATGGTCAGCGAGATAACCGGCTCCGGAACGAACATGGACGACATGGAATAATTCAGGTTTCCGTTGGTAAAGGTATCGCCGGAATAACAATCCACCCCGAACAGCGCGATAATATCGCCTGCCTTTGCGGCGGGAAGATCTTCCATCTGATCAGCGTGCATTCTCACGAGGCGACCTACCTTGATTTTCCTCCCGGTCCTGATAATGGTCAGATCGTCGCCTTTCTTCATGGAACCCTGATATAATCGAATGTAGGTGAGCTGTCCGTAAGGCGTTACTTCCAGTTTAAAGGCATGAGCAACAACCGGCAAATCGGGATCGGCCTTCAGGAGGACCTCCGCCTCGCCGTTATCCAGATCCA
>JBBSAR010000512.1:0-3326 GCA_038252125.1 Desulfatiglandales bacterium | reverse complement strand
GCACCTCTCCATCCTTATCGAGAAGATGAGACGTGAGGGATTTGAATTTCAGGTAACCCGGCCACAGGTCATCATAAAGGAAGAAAACGGGAAATCCTTTGAACCTTACGAGGAATTGACCATCGATGTGGATGAGCAGTATCAGGGCATCGTCATTGAAAAACTGGGCAGGCTCAAGGGGCAGATGCAGGAAATGGTCCGTCGCAACAACATGATGCGACTGGTCTACAAAATCCCCACCAGAGGCCTCATCGGGTTCCGCAGCGAGTTTCTTTCGGATACCAAGGGAATGGGGGTCATGAACTACGTCTTTGCCGGATACGGACCGATGGCAGGCGAAATACAAAATCGGAGCGCCGGGGCTATCGTGGTCAAGGATGCCTGTACCACCGTAGCCTATGCGCTTTTCAACCTCCAGGATCGCGGCCACTTTTTCATGGGACCGGGCATTAAGGTATACAGCGGCCAGGTCATCGGAGAACATTGCCGCCCGGGAGACCTGGTGGTAAACCCCGCCAAAGGCAAAAAACTTACCAATGTTCGAGCATCGGGCTCCGATGAAAATGTCATTCTTGTTCCCGCCAGAAACATGAGCCTGGAGGACTGCCTTTCCTTCATAAACGATGACGAAATAGTAGAAGTTACACCGGCGGCCATCCGCCTCCGCAAACGACGATAGAAGACGATAGGATAGGAGGAGAACCCATGAAAAACCTGGCGATGCTGTTGCTGGCAAGCATGTTGGCTGTTCCTTGTGCCGTTGCTGCTGATCCGAGCTCAAAGGAGGCGCCGGAGCAGGCGCTGGTCGAAAAGGCCCAAAAGGAAGGGAAACTTGTATTTTATGGCAACATCACGGGTATCGAACCGATCATGGAGGCGTTCACTCAAAAATATCATATAGACGGAAAGTACACCCGGGTTTCCACCTCCAAATTCCTTTCTACAGTACTATCCGGGCAGCAGGCCGGCAGGCTTTCGGCCGACGTGCTGCAGGCGCCGGCGCCCATACTTCATGCTTTGAAAAAGAAAGGCCTGCTGGCGCCCTGCAATTCGCACAGGGGGGCCGACTATCCCGCCTGGACCAGAGAGGACGATTCCATCCAGTTGTTCGGAATCGAAGAGGCGGCTCTCCTTTACAACAAGGACCGGGTCCAACCGGCCGATGTTCCGAATCGTTATAGCGATCTCGCGAACCCGAAATGGCGGGACAAAATCGTAATGCCCGACCCGTCCACGCACGCCACCACCATCTCCTGGCTGGTCGCTCTCAAAGAGAATGTGTTTTCATCCGAAGAAGCCTGGATGAAATTTCTTCAGGGCCTGGCGAAGAACAGACCCCTGTTTGTAGCCTCCTTCAGCCCGACTCCGGCGCCCATCGAGAGCGGCGAAAAATGGATTGGCATTTCCCTGCCCAAATATATCGTCACAAGAGCGCCGTCGCCGCTGGATTGGGGCCCGAAGGAGGAGCCTCTCTTCGGAACTCCTCGAGGCATCGCCATCGCCGCGTCCGCGCCGCATCCCCATGCTGCCAGGCTGTTCGTTGACTACTGGCTATCGGCAGAGGCCATGAAGCTGCTGGCTGACAAGGCCGGCGAATTCGTGTTCACCCCGGATATTTATCCACCCATCCCAAGAATTGAAACAGAGGGAGTGCTGCCCATCCGGGAGCTCTCCGAAAAGGAACTCGTCAAGTGGGGCGCCATATTCAAGAAAATCTTCAATCCACCGACCTCCCTGTAATCTTGGCGCCGCGATCGAAAAACCAATCGAAATGGAAAACCTGGCAAGGAACGAAGGTTTCATGCACACAAACTTCTGCAGCGAATGGATAAGATAGAAGCTGATCGACCCCCATATCTTGTGCCTGGCAAAACACCAATCATGTCCGGCATCACCCGCTACATTGGTTAATATTGCAGGCCATACCTCTTTTTTTGACATGCAAGGGAATTTCAGATATTCTCAATATATCCCATCTTTGACGGCTGAAAAGAGGCACACAATATGTGGTATCCGGCCTCCTACACTCCGTTGTCGGATGTTTTGATAGTTTGCAGTTAATCATGCCAATGGTATGTTCGATTATGGCGGGATTTTAAGATCATGCAAGTAAGCGTAATTCTGAAAAATAAAGAAGGAGTGGGTCATAATCGTGTCTAAGAAATCTACCTGCGAAGAACTTGAACAAAGAGTTCAGGAATTAGAGGAAGCTGAATCTGCGCGCAAGATAGCGGAGAAAGAATTGCGGAAGAGTGAACAAAAATTTCGCAATATTGCAGAGATTTCACTGGCCGGCGTTTATATCATCCAGGACGGCATTTTCACCTACGTCAATAAGAAATTTGCAGAGATTTTAGACTACTCTGTCGAGGAATGCCTCAATAACATGCATTTTGGACAAACTGTATATCCGGAAGACTTAGACATCGTGCAAGAGCAGATCAGCAAACGCATATCTGGGAAAATCAACTCCGTTAATTATACCTTCCGGGGGATAAAGAAAAACGGAGAAATAATCCATCTTGAAATTTTTGGTTCTACGATCCAATTGAACGGAAAGCCCGCCGTGGCCGGTAGCATACTGGACATCAGCGCACGCAAACAGATGGAGGAACAACGGGAGGAGTTAATAGAGACCCTTCAAAAAACGCTATCAGAAGTTAAGACATTGCGGGGTTTTCTACCCATTTGCTCATATTGTAAGAAAATTCGTGATGACAAGGGGTATTGGAGTCAGATCGAATCATATATCCATAAACATTCTGATGCTGAATTTAGCCATGGTATTTGTCCAGAATGCGCCAAAAAATATTATCCCGATATGGACCTATATGACGATTGAATGGACTCAAGGATAATGATCCTATTCTTGAATCTGGTCTGATCAAAATTTTTCAAGAATGCCGAAGGTAAGTACAACTAACGCTGGTGTTCTTACGGTTCTCCTTTTTGATGGGGCCATACAACATGTTGTGGTGATGTATTTTGAAAAAATCCTGAGCTATCTCCAACATATCTCAGGCACTATTTCAACCGATAAATGGAAGGGATATGCTGTGAAAGACTATTGTTTCTCTGCGTGCGCCCACGCCGCTGTAGGTCTGGGATGCACAAATTCCTTCATTGTATATCCGTTGGAGATTCCGGGGAAATAGTGTAAGATTGATCTGGCAGTCTTGCGCGATTCTTGCGGACGTGCACGGAAGTTTGATGCACGTACCCCTTTCCCACGCCCCGATAAGACAAGAATTGACCGACCCCAACATCTTGTGGTCGTATGAATTTCTAAAGTGACTTCAGCAATCTGACCAGTTACTTGGGTACAT
>JBBSAR010000511.1:0-3335 GCA_038252125.1 Desulfatiglandales bacterium | reverse complement strand
TCCGGCCCCGATTACCAGGACGCGCTTCCCAACCATCGGGGTTTTTCCCGAGCAGACATCCATCATGAAGTTCAGCCCCGACCAAACGCCTTTCAGTCTTTCCCCGGGGATATCGAGGGCCTTTGGTTCGTAGCAGCCCGCAGCAAGGAGCACGGCGTCATGCTCGGACAAGAGTGCCTCCAGCGTGGTATGAACGCCGATCCTGGCTCCTGTGACAAGCCGGACCCCTTTTCTATCCAGGATCCGGTTGATTTCCTGATCCAGGAGCGGCCGTGGCAGTCTGAACTCGGGGATTCCGTATTGCAGCATGCCGCCGGGTTTGGAAAGGGCCTCATAGATGGTGACCGAAACGCCCATGGTGGAGAGGTCTTGGGCCGCGGCGAGACCGGCCGGGCCTGATCCGATGATCGCCACGGATTTGTGAAGATCGGCAAAAAGAGGGGGAGGGGAGACTGAAGTGCTTTTCCGGTAATCGGAAGCGGCCCGTTTGATGTGGCAGATATTGACGGGTCTCCCTAACTCCTGTTCTCCATGACGGCATTTTTCTTCGCAGGGCCTGGAACAGATTCTGCCCAGGATTCCGGGAAGAATGTTGGCCAAGCGGTTTATTTCATAGCTGTGATCGTAGTCTTTTTCAAAAAGACGGCGAATGTAGACCGGGATATTGGTCTCGGCCGGGCAGGCGCCCTGACAGGGGACATTCACGTCCATGTAATAAAAGTCTTCCGGTTCAGTGGAATAGGAGACTTTGTCCGTCATGTTTTCCTCTCAAGGATCTGTTATTGATAACCCGGGGGCAAACAGTTTCCAAATTGTCTATTCACAGCCTAAAAGATAAAGAGATTCCCTCATTTTGTCAAATGAAACAAAATCCTGCCGGCAATTCAGATTTAACCCGGCCCATTTCCTTGACGCACTTTTTACCCGGCATTATCATGGGAAATGATCCCGGAAGCAATAAATACTTAAACCAACAACTAAAGGGAGGATCGCCATGGCCGAATGGTTCTGCACCATATGTTATAAGGAACAAAAAACGGAAAAGCAGATCCCCGAGTCTTGTGTGAAGTGCGGAGCGGGATCCGCTTCCATCATCCCCCTAACGGAAGAATCGGGCAATGAAAAGGGTGGCGATTTTGCCGGTCGGTTCGAAAATCTGGAACAGGTGCGGGACAGGGCCCGGACAAAATTAAAAGGAATTTGCGCCGCTTACCCCCATTGTGATGGGAGCTCGGACAGGATCTGTCAGCGAGAGGCCTACGGCAAGCCGATCGGCCTGGGCGGGGCAGGATCCGGCGCGAGTTTTACGGCCAATGTAACGTCGCTGGAAAGGCTGCGGCTGCAAACGAGGCTTGTGGGGGATCATTTTGATCCGGATCCCTCCTTTTCATTCTTCGGCCAGAATCTTTCCATGCCTGTCATGGGGTCTTCCACGGCGGGCATTTCCCGATACAATGATGCCATGGGAGAGGTGGATTTCTGTCGGGCCACTATTCGCGGATGTCGCGAAACGGGGACACTGACCTGGCGGGGCGATACATGGTTTTACACGCCGGAAAACAGCCCGGCTCTGGACGCCCTGGAACTGGAGGATGGATATGGGGTCCCGATTTTTAAACCCAGGGCCCAGGATGTTCTCAAGGGTCTGATCGAACGGGCTGAAAAGGCCGGATGTCCCGCAACGGGCGTGGATCTGGACGGATGCGGTTCCACGATCATGGAAAGAAACGGACAGCCGGTTTTTCGGAAATCGATCAAAGACCTGAAGGAACTGGTGGCGTTTACCGCCTTGCCTTTCATTGCCAAAGGAATCATGACGCCGGAAGACGCTGAGGCCTGTGTGGAAGCAGGCGTTCAAGTGATTTCCGTTTCAAACCACGGAGGCCGGGTTCTGGACTATACGCCAGGGGTGGCGGAAGTGTTGCCCGCGATTGTTGAAAGGGTCGGCAAAAAGGCACTGATTACCGCCGACGGGGGCGTTCGCACGGGCTATGATGTTATCAAGATGCTTGCTTTGGGCGCCGATGCGGTACTGATAGGCCGGGATGTAATTCGGGCGGCCGTGGGAGGCGGTTCCCTCGGGGTGCGGCTGCAAATGGAGCGATTCCAGACCACCCTCAAACGGGCCATGAAGATGACCGGATGCCCCAACCTGTCCGCCGTTACTTCAAATATTCTTTATAATCATTGAGGACTGATCAGCCTAACGGTTGGAAAATAAGTTCGGTATCTTTTTGTATCTCGGGTAATTAAATCAATACCAAGCACGGCGGCCTGTGCCCCGATATAAAAATCAGGCAAAGGGGACTGGTTCGAATCAACAAGAAGCCCATTCATGAATCAGTCCTCGTTAATTCCATGATATCATCTGTTGTCATTTTAACCGCAGCCACACCTCGTAGTTGATGGAATTTTTCTCTCTCTCCTTTTTGGTCTTTCCGTTTTATTAGAAATACACGTTTGCCTTCCTCGATGAAGTCCACCTCGGTTGATGGTGAAATCCCGAGTTTTTCTCTAATATTCAATGGGATCGTAACCTGGCCTTTGGTAGTAACCCTCATAATGAAACCTCCAATGTTTGTATTACTTGTAATAGTAATACAGCCCGGGTCCTGTAGCAATTAAAAGCATTCCCTCTACGAGTTTGTCGAACGGATGGGCCTTTGCATAAGCATCTTCATACCGCATTCCTATATTTTCCATACTGTCCCAGCAACTGTTCCATGACCAGGGCGCTGACAACTCCGGCCACGAAACCGTTTGCGCAAATGGGTTTTAAGAACGGGGGCAGGCCATTAAACACATCGGCAGGCAGAAAGGCGACCAGGGTTCCCAGCAAAATGGATGATCCTATCACCAGACCATCCTCGAATCGAAAATCTTCCTTTTTCCGGAATGCCACCATGAGACCTGCAGCAACCTGGGTCATCATGACATAGGCCAGAATTGCGCCGATCACAACGGAAGGCACGCTCCCCATAAATCCGATCACTCCAGGGAGAAAGGCCAAAGCGGTCATGAAAATTGCCGTGGGGACAAGGGTGTAGCGCGATGCGCAGCGGGTGGCTGCAATCACGCCGGGGCTCAGGCTGTAGTCCACGGGCCCGATAACCCCGAGCAGCCCCGAGACCGTATTGGCGAGTCCCGTTACACAAATTCCCCTTGTGATCCGTCCGTCCATATCCGTTGTTTGAAGCATCTCATTGACGGACTGGATGGAGCCCAGATTGTTGATGGCAAGGGCGATATAACAGAAAAGAAACGATATAAGCACGCCCGGCTGGATGGAAAACGGAAGAAATATTTGTTGGAAGAATCCACCGAACCATGGGATA
>JBBSAR010000510.1:0-3337 GCA_038252125.1 Desulfatiglandales bacterium | reverse complement strand
TTAAAACAGCATTTTCAGGGCCAAAAATGGCCTTATAAACACTGCCTGATTCTCGGAGTTCATAGGCTCCATTATTTTTTGACACTTTCCGACCTTTTGTTCTTATTCCAAGCTGCCCCTTTGTGGCTTCAATCCCGCCTCGGCGGGACTCCCTACAGCAATACTCTCGGTCCATTTGCTTTCCCGATTATGGTTTCCAGATTCAAGAGCCTCATCTATCCATTGCTTGTGGGATTTCTGAAGTTCCTCAAGATCCCTCATTTGAAGCAACGCAACTACCTTCGCAGTATCTATGAGCCCATACCTCTTGGGATTGTTGCTACACACAATCTACCCTTATTCGTTGGACGAATTCATTCCTCAAGCCAGGTCAGGACCTGTGCCTTTATGGCCTCCTGCACCTGAACCACGGCATTTGACAGGGGCGGTGTGTAATATCCGGGAGCATGAGTCCAGAAGTGATGTGAGGCGCCTTCGACCCACAGGACCGGCTGTTCAGGCAATGGTTGACAATCCGGGGTTCTGCATACCCCAAGAGAATGCCACGGGTCGATGCTTCCGCTAACGTACATGATCCTCGTCCCGACCGGATTCCATCCTCCATAGTACTCGTTTGTTTCAGCAATTCTTTCCTGGATCTCGTTGGCATCGATGCCGAAAGCGCGTTGGCAAGAATACGATTGGACCTCTACCGTGTTCATGTGCGGTTCCCGTGTAAAGGGACACTCGGTACCGGGATCACAGGTCTGGAAAAAACCGAATTCGTTGCATGCCTGGTACTGCCAAGAGCGCTCGGGCCAGGATGAAAGAGACGTATCAAGCAGGGGGGCTATCGTTGCCGTCTGATAATCGACTGAAGTACATTCCGTACCGGCGTAAAGCTTCCACAAACCGGCCAACCTGTCTACGGGCGCCCCCAGGTCGTTATTCAACATATAGTCCGAGCAGACTTTAGCGATATTGCAGACATCTTCCACGCAGTTTGGATCATTCGATTGCACCGGGAATAGCGATCCCGTACGCGAACCCGAAAGATCAATACCATCTTGCGTGCTGAGATAGTAGGTGAATTGAAACTGATTATATGCGTCTTTTAATGGATCGCCTTCCGCTTCGCCGGCACAGAGGTTAAAACGCTCATACAGGGACTGTCGACCTTCCGAACTGCTTAGAAGCATTCCGATATCACTGAACGCTCTCCGGATCTGTTCAACGCATTGCTCGGAACCTCCTGCACTTGTTGCTCCCATGCTTTGGGCCATTACGTCATTGAATCCCTGCATGTTGTACCATGCTTCAACGGGAGCGGAGGAAGACACGGCCGCAAAAATGAGGTCCGGATATTTTATTCGGGCCCAGGCGGCGAGCATCCCCGGATAACTGCCGCCAAAGGTTATCCACCTGTTGTCGTCCGTCAAATTATAGATTTTGCTGACGTACGCATGGAACTGTGCGATATCACCAAGGGCCTGTCTGCTGGTGAGCCATTTTAAATTGGCCGTGGAGAGATCCGAGACGGGCTGGCTTTCGCCATAGTAGCGATGCTCAAGGGCCAGAATCAGAGCACCTACCTGCTTGGCCAACGAGACCATAACCGCACAATGCACTGTTCCCGTCTTGACCACGTCAGGCGTAAGCTCGGATCCTTCGCCGCCCACGCATAAGAACACGGGCCCACTGCCGTCAAAGAATGTGTCATTAACAAAATAGCGTTGCTCCCATGTCCTGCTTTCTTCCTGTGAAAAGTGATCCAACCGCTGCTCCTTGTACCAGCGCGTAACATCGACTACGGAGTCGCTCTCCTCATGGTCGCTACAGGAAGCAAAAAGGGCGGGGATGCAACAGCAAACGCAGGCCAAACGGATCAACGTGATCGCTTTGTAATGTTTTTCGGACATCATTGCAGGTCTCCCTCTCTGTACGATTTCGTGCTATAAATTTTTGTCTTCCAATACGTTGTACGGCGTACCCGTTCTCACAAATGCTTTTGAAGCCGGCGATCGAGGGCCTGCTCCAGTTCCCATCCAGCGGCCAATTCACGACCTACGGCGGCCAGGAGGGTTTTCAAGAGGTCGAGGCCGAACCGCGCCTTGAGCATGGGGCAGAAATAGTTGAGGCAGAATGCATACCTTGCCCGTAACCGACACCCCCTTTCCCCTAAAAACAGACACTCCCCCTCGACCTCGCGAGAGCGGGGCAGATCCCCCGAAAGCAGGAGATTTATGAGCAGGAGACGATGATCATACCACGTCTCCACCTCCTGAAAACAGCAACTCCCGGTATCTTTCGAGCACCGGCCGCAGGACAGGCCCATCCCCGCTTCCCCCATGGCCCGCTGTGTGGCTTCAATGGCGGAATCATAGCATGTGAGGAGCCCCCCGATCTCGGGGATTGCAAGGAGTCGTTTTCCCTGGCTCTGAAAAATCAGGTCGGCCGCTTCCGTCTGTCCGAACACACCGTTGTTCTTCATGAATCACACCCGATAGAAGTTGTAGGGTTGAAAGTGCGCTTGGGTACAATGGGGGACGGGTATTGGTTTATTGACAAAGATCATCCCGTCACCTTGACTTTCTTACAATCTGTCATGATCCTCCGATTCCACATCCGGCACTTTGTTTAACACTGACTGGAATTTTTCGAGCCTTGCCCAATGTATTTCTCGGTCAAAAGCGCTGCTACTTTTTCCGCTGCCGCGAAAGCGACAAATTGATTGATGGAGATACCCTCTATTTTTGCTATCAGAAGGATCAGGCAAAAATGGCCGCCAAAGAAAAAGGTATTTTAACACAGGCTCTCCCTTGAATCACCCTGTTTCCTCTTGATGAAAAGCCGTTTCTTCTCTATATTGCCCCCATGGAACACATCACTTTTTTCTTCAAAGGGCTGATGACCGGGCTTTTTTTGTGTGCGCCTCTCGGCCCCATCGGAATCATCTGCGTGAGGCGAACCATTTCCGATGGAAGGCTTGCCGGCCTGCTTTCCGTATTGGGCGCTTCCACCGTGGATGCACTCTATTGCGTGGTGGCCGGGCTGGGAACCAGTTATATTTCAACCTTTCTCAGCCGGGAAAAAATGATCATCCAGCTTGCGGGAGGATTGGTGCTGGTTCTGGTGGGCATTATTATATTTCGGTCCAGGCCTGATAAGAAAGTGAAAACCAAGGAAATCAGAGGACTTTTTGGAGCCTATCGGTCCACCTTTCTTATCATGATGGCCAATCCCCTGCCCATTCTCGTCTTTACAGCCGCCTTCGCCGCCATAGGCGTGCAAGGATGGCATGTGAACGCCTCCACTACCTTTTTCATGGTCTCCGGCGTTTCCCTGGGTTCCGCTCTTT
>JBBSAR010000509.1:0-3341 GCA_038252125.1 Desulfatiglandales bacterium | reverse complement strand
GACGAAATGATGGGGGTCTCCACAAGATCGAGCAAATCCCGGAAACAGGCAGGATGCAAATGAGCCACATCCAAGAGAAGCCTCTTTTTACTAAGTATCCCGGCAACCTCCCTTCCCGCATCCGTAAGGCCTTTCGAAAACCGGATACTATTTCCATCGCCCAGGCGATTTTCGCCCGCATGGGTCAGACCAACCGCAAAAATGCCATTTTCTCTCAGCCTGTCAATTTGAAAGATGTCGTCGGCAAGGAAATCCGCGTTTTCCAAAAGGAAAACCGTACCGAGTTCTTCGGGATGATTTTGCAGTTTATGAAGACCCTCTTCATTCTTAAGAATGTTCAAGGATTCCAGCGAGCGTTGTGCAACCCCTAAAACCTGTTGATAATGGTTAAACGATTTCTTTCCGTTAAACAGGTCCTGGCAATAGATAGCCGTGCAGAAAAGCCTTATCCCTGAAGCCGTCGCCTTTTCGAAAGTGAACGGTCCTTCTTTCAGGTCCTTGAACGATCCCCCATAACCGGATTCCATCAGAAAATAGGGAAGATCCACGTGTCCGTCAACGAAGAAAGTCGTCCCTGAACCGTTCTCTGTATTTCTCGTCATGCATTGCCTCGTTTTTTGAAGGGAACCCTATCTGAAAAGGCCTTTTAAAGAAAGGACCATTTGACGGAAGTCCATTTTCAATTTATACTGAAACGAAAAGGACGCCGCCTATCGGTTGGAGCAGCGCCTAACAGGCCTTTCGGGCGGTTCGACCGGATTATGGAGTCTCCAAAAAATCTACATCAGCAAGAACGCGCGAAAGGATCCCATGAAAATCGTTTTGGTTTTTCCACCCTTTTATTTGCAGGGAATGTACAATCTTCCGCCACTCGGCCTGATTAATGTGGCTACTTCCATCAAGAATTCCGGGCATCAAATCGTCCTTTTGGATCTCGTTCTGGCTATTCGCCAGAATACCTTGACCATGGGGAAAAACATTTATGACGAATCCGCTGAAATCATTTTGGGCGAAAATCCGGATCTGGTGGCCATGTCGGCACAGTGCACCACCTTCCCCCCGGCTATTCAGATTTCCAAGAGAATAAGAGCCAGGGACCCTCATGTCAAGATTGTTTTCGGAGGGCACAACGTCTCCTTTACCGACAGGGCAACTCTTGAAAATTTTCCTTTCATCGACTGCATGGTGCGTGGCGAAGGGGAAACCATCTTCCCTGAACTTATTGCGGCTTATGCCGGCGGCGATGATGAATCCGGAATAGCCGGTATCACTTTCCGCCAAGGCAAGGAAGTCATCGTCGGTGGGGATCGACCTCTGGTTTCCGACCTGAATGACTTGCCACTGCCCGATTACAGTTTTTGTCAACCACTTCACGCTTATCGCGATGCGTGCGGATTACCGAGGAGCATCGCCATTCTTGAAGTGGGCAGAGGATGTCCACACAGATGCATTTACTGCTCTGAATCGATCATGTGGAGGCGCAGATCAAGAACCTATTCCATTGACAGGTTGGTAAAAGAAATGGCCGCCCTGCATCGCGACTTTGGCGCCGAATGTTTTTTGCTGGCTTACGACCAGTTTACGGCGAGGAAAGAATTTGTAAAGTGTTTTTGTCAGGAAGTCATTCGAAAAGGATTGAACAATCTTCCATGGTATTGCATTTCACGATTGGACAGCGTGGACGCAGATCTTCTGGCCCTGATGCGGGAAGCCGGCTGTGAATCGATGTGCTACGGAATTGATTCGGGATCGAGGCGGACTCTGGCTTTTATACGCAAGGATATTGACGAGTCCATCCTTTACAAGCGTGTCGAGGAAACAGCTGCACAGGGAATCGTTCCCACCCTGAGTTTTGTAATCGGTTTTCCGGAAGAAGAAAAGCAGGACATTGATGATACCCTTCGCATGGCTTTACGAACAGGAATTCTGGGGAACAGCAATCCGCTGATTCAGCTGCCCACACTTCTGCCCGGGACGGATCTTTCCAAGCGATACGGGCCTTATGCCGTACGAGAGGTGGACACCTATTTTGCCCTTGGACTTGAATTTGAGCAAGGAAAAAGACTGATCTCGGATGAAGAAATGATCAACGGTTTTCCAGCGATTTTCAGCAGTTTTTATAACCTGCCCTGCCCTGCCTATTCCTTAGAGGAACTCAACCTCCTGGCAATCTACTTTCCGCTCATGGTTCGCTTCTATCCCAAGACCCTTCTCCTCTTGAGTCTTGAAACCCATGATTTCATCGCCGATCTATTTATTCAATGGCTCAGGTGGCTGAAAAGCACTTTGAAAAGAGAATCCGTTCTGTTGACTCCCAACGACTGCTATCTCTACTTCAAGGACTTTACTAAGGAAAGATTGGCACAGATTCAAAAACTAACGCGGCCCTACCTTCCGGACATTTTGGAGTATGAAAACCTCTCTTTAAAAGTTGGAAAACCGGCCCTGCACAGAGAACCTTTTGCCATAGAAACCCAGGACATTCTTGGATTCGTCGCTGTTAAAAACAGGGACGTTATTGTGAAAGCATTTGATTTTGACGTTCCTGTGATTATAATGAACCTCAAGGCAGGCCGTTTCCAGGAAGCCTATGAGCCCCGAAAAAGCCTTCTGCTCTTCAGACAGGAAGAAGATGTACTGGAGGTTGTGGAAATAAATGCCTTCACAAGAGACCTTCTTGCACGTTGTGACGGAGAATCGCCGCTGGAATCCATATCAAGGGAGCTTTATGATCCATACGGTCAGGATATGACCAGAGAGGCTTTTTTTGATTCCTGTTTCGAGGCGGTTCAGATTTTGGGAAAGGAAGGTTATTTGAGGAAAGGAGGTGAAACCCATGGTAAAGATCACGAAAGTTGAAAAGAAAGTGTCCTATGCAGCAAGCTGTCATGCACCTGCATGCCACGCTCCGTCTTGTCATGCGCCCGCATGTCATGCACCGGCATGTCACTCCCCGGCCTGTCATGCGCCGGCATGTCACGCACCGGCATGATTAACATGAACATTGTCCACGCGAAAGGAGAACCGTTTCGGTCGCTCCTTTCGCGCCCTTCCGGAATGTTTTCTTATGAAAAGTTGTCTGCTTGAACTTTTGATCTGCCCTTCCTGCCTTCCCGACGAAATTCCTTTACATTTACAAAATCAGGACATGGATGGAGAGGACATCCTTTCAGGTCACCTTCATTGCCGGCAGTGCGGAACAAATTATCCCATTTCCGATGGGATTGCCCTGCTCATCCCGGTTCAAAACGCCATGCGAAACGCCCCCGACAAATATGAGACGCCGTCGGTCGTCTCCTCCTATCTGTGGAGCCATTATGGCGACCTTTTTCACGATCAGG
>JBBSAR010000508.1:0-3347 GCA_038252125.1 Desulfatiglandales bacterium | reverse complement strand
CCTTGTGAATGGTGATGTTGGCATCTCCTATTTTTTTACGAGTCTATCGAGCAATATATCTTCGACATTCCGTCTTGAATCAATTACTGACAAAACGAAAACAGTCGAGTTAGATATTCTATACATTACTCTCCATGGAGCAATAATCATTTCTCGGTAGGTGTGTATTCCTTGCTCTTTTAATTCAGGCACAATTCTACCACGGTCGGGCATGGGATAGAGATCTGATACCTTTTGTTTGATCTTTTTTAAGATTTGCGCAGCATTGCCAGGACTGTCAATCGCTATATAATCAATGAGTTGTTTTAAATCATTTTGCGCTGCTGCTGCCCATGAGACTTGATATTTCTTGCTCATTGATTGTTGGCTTTCAATTCCTTTTCAAGTTCAGTGAAAACATCTTCCTGTGACTTCGAGCGTCCTTCTCTAATATCCGTTTCGCCTTCAGAGATTAACTTTAAGATACCGATAGCATTGCGCATATTTTCATAACTTTCAGGATCTTGTAATACGGCTCTTGGTTCTCCATTTTGAGTTATTATAACAGGACGATGCGTTTCATTGATCTGATTTAGAAGATCCGCGGCCCGGGATTTTAAATAGGTAACAGGCTTGATATCACTTGTAATATTCATAATGTCATCCTCCAGTCCGCAAATAGTACCATATTCGGACCGATAGTCAAGTTTTAATGCCATCCAGTGATTGATGTTCCATACTTCCAACCTGTTTTTCGGAATTTTTGTTGCGCACCTGCCATTGATCGACCCAGGGAATTCCATAGTGGCCCGGATAGACGGTCAACTCAACCGGAAGCCTGCGGGGATAGCTACCCCGGGTCCTGACGAATTCGGCCGAGCGTCTTCCATCCACCATGAACACGATCTTTCTCCCTCCCCTGCCCTTGTTCAAGGTCTCCCAGACCACTGCGTCCATTTTACGGAACGTACCTTTATCCAGCCAGCCGTTTCCAAAATACCGCCAACCCGTGGCGCAAAGGCAGAATGACGGCAGGACAAGGGCGAGGATTACAAAGATGGCAATGTGACGATCCGTGCGGATCCGTACAAACAGCCAGGCCGCCAGGCAATAGACGGCGCAGGCCGAAAGGCTCCATGGAAGGGCCCAGAGCATCACCTCCCAAAAAGCGGGAAAAAGCGTTTCGTAAAGGGACATGCCCGCGATGATCAGGATAATGCCGGTCATCAGGACCAGGCCGGGTGCCAGTCCCCAGCGCAACATCACCCGGTTCGTGCTCAGGTGCCTTTGGGCCGTTGGATCCGCCGTCTGCGTCATATATTGAGCCAGATCCAGCAACCTCGGTAGCGGCTTGAATACCTTGGAAGGATCCACGGTCTCTTTGGGTTTCAGTTTACGAACCAAAGAAAGCCTACCGTTGTCACAGACAACACGCGTCACGTCGGGATCCAGAAGTCCCTGGAGGTCTTCACGGAACCGGGGGTCGGCAATCCATCCATGAACCCCCTCCGCATCTCCCGTATCCATTTGAATCCGCCCGTCAAACCGTAGATCTCCGGTAACAATGGGGGAAGCAAGACCCACGGCTGCGCACCATCGATCGAAAAAATTCGGTCTGCGGGCCGTCATGGCTACACCGGAGTTCACGGGTACGCTCACCGTAACGGTAGGCGGGCTCGAACGGGTCTGGTTGGTAAACTTGACGGAAAGGGGGCGGCCATGAATCTTGCCGTGGACAGTGGCCGAAATATTCCAGATATCCAGTGATGGTTCCGTCCCCAACACCTCGGCCACATCCTTTAGCGCGACACGACAAAACCCAATCCAGCGCTTGAAGAGCACATAGGTCAAAATCACTGTAATCAGAAGAACCACACCCGCGATTATTATCATTAAGCCAAGCATCGTAGACGTTTCCATACCTGAATTCCCGCCCTAATTCTTTGCTCCTTCCCAGGCTACGCCTTCCCGGCAACGACTGCGAATCCGCTTGATTTTTGATCGTACCGGGTCCCCTTCACATCCGAATAAAACCCCACAATGGAAAAACCGCACGCCGCGAACTCCCTCTCCAGTTCTTCAGGAGCAAAATATTGTAGCCAGTTGTGCACCGTTTTGATCTGTTCCGGCTCAACGATCGTGTATTTGTCCAATACAACCTTTTCTTCTTCGTATTTGAAGATATTCAGAAAGCCATAGTACTTGTTTGGCGAGCAGAATCCGTCAAGCAGATTCGCTTCGTATGTTGCGGCCTCTTCCCTTTGGGCAAATGCCGTTAAGGAATACACATCCAGAATTGTGGGATGGGGAACGTCATCCAAGCATAACAAAAGTTACAGACCTGTTATTTAAAACGAAATCGAGCTTTCTTTATTTTTATTTCATTCATGACTCCATACTATTTCCATGTCTTTTCGAGATCCAAGCGCATCTTTAAGCATTTTTGACAATTCTTGATCAATTCCGTTTTTTTCAAACATTTCAAGAGTGGCTTTGTTTATATAGTAATCTTGGTCGTCAGATGATTCTTCTTCAAGTTGATCAATTAAAAACTGTAATTGTTGTTCATTAATGGTTCCAATAAAACGATCAGTTTCTTTTTCCTTGAGAGTAATCATATGGTTCTCCTTTTTTTATTTTAATGAGCAAACAGCTATCAAGAGACAAGAGTAGACCTCATGTCATGAAAAAGGCCAAATCATCCGTTGTGTTTTTCCCCGTGCACATTCCGGCGACAGAGTGTTTAACGGACCATAAAGTGGTTTTCCCGAACATCGCTGGCACCAGCCGATTCCACAACCGATCTCACGATGTACTCCCCTCTAACGGCGCCGGCGGGCAGGCGAAGGGGAACCGTTGAGGTAAACGTTCCATTGGCACGGCTGACCTGAACCTGTGGTTTTCCAACAATCTGTCCCTGATGGGTAATTTCTCGAATTTCAGTAATAGGCGTGTTGCGCTCCTGACCTGGCGTCAAGACCGCATAGGTCATGCTGAGCTGCACTTCCCCTCCCGGCGAAACATCCGTTGGAGAGACGGAAACATTTTCGATGCGGAGTACCATCCCCTGTGAATCCCCGTAATTGTAGTCCTTGGCGGTCTGTTCCCGTGTTTTTTTCTGATCATAGGCGTAATGTCCGATGGCCCCGCCGGCCAGAGCGCCCAGAAGAGCCCCAACAGCCACAGCCCCTGCGCCTTTTCCGATCAGCGCGCCGGCAACCGCTCCGGTTGCCGCCCCGGCGCCTGCACCCACCGCAGCGCCCTCGTGCTCCTGCATAGATGCGCAGCCGGCAGTGTAAACCGCCAGGACAATGGCCAGAAAAAAGGACAATCCTCTCATTTTCATGTTCATAACAACCTCCCGGTTT
>JBBSAR010000507.1:0-3347 GCA_038252125.1 Desulfatiglandales bacterium | reverse complement strand
ACCTTTCCGGCATTGCTCATGCCGTCCGTCAGCAGAATAACCACTTTGCTCTTTGCCTTCTGATCTCTCAGCCGATTTACGCCGGAGGCGATGGCTGATCCGATGGCCGTGCCGTCTTCAACCATGCCGGTCCTGATGGCATCTAACCTCTGCTGCAGCCAGTTATGATCCAGTGTCAGCGGGCTGACCATATAGGGCCTTCCTGCAAAGGCCACCAGACCGATCCGATCATTGGGCCTTTGTTCAATAAACTTAGATACGACCCTTTTCACCACATCAACCCGGTTTGCAGGTTCTCCCTTGATGGTAAAATCCATGGCCTCCATGGAACCCGACACATCCAGCGCAAGCAGGATATCGATGCCGCTGGCATCCACTTCAGATGTTCCGTGCACGATCTGCGGTCGGGCCAGAGCCACTACCAGAAAGCCAAGGGCAATCATTCGCAATGCTCCCATCCATCTTCCCGCGCTGGACTTCCTTGCCCCTGCCAGAAGTCGCACCGTCTGGGTGGTGGAGTATCTTATGGCGGTCGCCGTCCCTTTTTTCCCCTTAAGAAAGGCAAGAAGAGGGATGATCGCGAGCAGCCACAATACTTGGGGATGATCAAAATGGAACATTATCTACCTCCCTCAGCAACGACGTTACCTTGCTCCAGAGCCTCCGGCATAGCCGTTTTTCTTGATATAAATCCCAGGCCCTTTCCCACGCATCTCTTGATTAGAGAAGGGCGTTTTAGCACCGCCTTTTCCTGTACATCCGCTTCTCCCTTTTTTGTATTGCGTCCTTTTTCCTGATCTTCCGGACGGGGTTTCGTGGCATCCACGAAATGAACAGCGCTCTGGATCATCTCTTCCATCTGCTTTTGGGTCAAGGCATAGCGAGCGAATTTGGCCAGATCGCAATATCTCAGAAACCCGTTCAGAAGATCCTCGTACGGTCTGATTTCTCGCGGCGAATCCACCGCGATCCGCTTCATGAACTCCTCCGTCGTGCTCCGCGTCACTTTCATTTCAAAGCGTTTCTCGATATAGCCGCGTACCGCGTCGGATACCATTACCGAGAATTTGTCGGCGGTTTCCGGCTTCATAAAGGCCTTCGCGTGTTCCAGTTGCTCAAGAGCAAGTTCAAACGCCGGCTTTTCCCGTTCGGTTTTTCTTCTTCTCAGCCATTTCCAAAATCCTGCCGCGGCCAATAGCAAAAGGAGTCCCGCTCCCGCATACATAAGCCAGGCGACAGGATCGGGGAGATGAAGAGGTCCTCGAATGTCGCGAATATCCTGCACGCGGGAAGCACCCTGGTTTGCCTGACCGCCGGCAGTAAGCGGCGGCGCCTGGTTTCCGGTCACAGGCCGTCGAAGGAGTTGAGATTGGGAAGCTGTGGAGGAGGATGCCCCTGTGGGAAGAGCGTTTGATCCCACGGAAGGTCCGGAAGGTTGCGTAACCAAGGAGGAGGATGCCGGATCGATCTGCCCGCCCGAAGCGGCGCCCATACCCATAAAGAGAAAAAGACCCGCAAGAATCATCGCCGTTTTATTCATCATCAGTGTCTCCTTCTTTCCCGCAGGCTGAAAAAATTCAACAGATCCGGGAGATACGGTTTATCGGTGGCCAGTTCAAGCATGTCCACCCCGCAGGAGCGGATTGTATGTCGCAAATTCTTTTGCCGAGCCCCGGACAGCTCGGAAAATCGCGCCCTGATCTCCGCTTTTCCCGTATCCAGTTCCACCTGCTCCCCCGTTTCTGAATCCTCGATGGTAATCAGTCCGATATCGGGAAGTTCCTGCTCCCGGGGGTCATGGATCGAAACCGCAACCAGATCATGATGGCGGCCCGTGATCCGCAGCTTGGGGCGAAGCGTTTCGAGCGAAGTGTCAAAATCTCCCGGCAGACAGAAATCGGAAATGAGAAATGCCACCGCTTTCCTGCGGATAACCCGGTTTGCAAAATCCATGGCCCCTTCCAGGTTTGTCCCTCTTCCGGCGGGTTGGAAAAAGAGAATTTCGCGAATGAGCCGAAGGATGTGGGACCTTCCTTTCGCAGGCGGTATATAGAGCTCCGTCTCGTCGGTAAAAAGGATCAGCCCCACCTTATCGTTATTGCGAACCGCCGAAAACGCAAGCACGCTTCCCAGTTCGGCCATCATTTCTCTCTTGCTCTGGCTGAAGGAACCGAAATCCCCCGACGCACTGACATCGATGAGGAGCATGATGGTCAATTCGCGCTCTTCGGTAAACTTTTTCACGTATGTCCGTCCCGTCCTTGCCGTGACGTTCCAATCAATGGTTCGGACTTCATCTCCCGGGACATATTCCCGGACCTCATCGAAATCCATTCCCCGTCCCTTGAAAACAGAGTGGTAATGTCCCGCAAGAGATTCGTCTACCAGGCGGTTGGTCTTGATTTCCACTTGCCGAACCTTATCGAGTATTTCCTTGCTGATTTGGCTTTGCATTCTTTTTCCTCTGAAGCTGATCGTTGCGTGCTTTACAGTATAACCGACATCTGCAATTTCTCAGGGAACCGGAATGGTTTCCAGGATTTTGGCAACCATATCTTCGCTGGTAAGCGCCTCTGCTTCGGCCTCGTAGGTAATGCCGATCCGGTGCCTGAGCACATCCATGGCGATCGATTTCACATCTTCCGGGGTCACATATCCGCGTCCGCGGAGAAACGCCAGGGATTTGCTGGCCGCTTTCAGGTTGATGGTCGCTCTTGGAGAAGCGCCATACTGGATGTACGGTTTCAGATCCAGCCCGTATGTCCCGGGTTCGCGCGTTGCGTGAACCAGGCTAACGATGTAGTCCTTGACCTTGTCATCCATATAGATGGTATTCACTACCTGCCGCGCCCGAAGGATGTCCTCGACCTGGACGACGCGGTTGACCGGCATCGGCTGTTCCGTTGTTTCAACGGAATCCAGGATGATCCTCTCTTCGGAAAGGGTCGGATAGGTAATCACAACTTTCAGCATAAAACGGTCGATCTGCGCCTCCGGAAGTGGATAGGTCCCCTCCTGTTCGATAGGGTTCTGGGTGGCCATCACCAAAAAAGGATCTTTCAGCGGATAGGTATTCTCGCCGATGGTAACCTGCCGCTCCTGCATGGCCTCGAGAAGCGCACTCTGCACCTTTGCGGGTGCACGATTGATCTCGTCGGCAAGGATGAGATTGGTAAAGACCGGTCCGTGTTTGACCACAAAGGAAACATCCCTTGGATTATAGATTTCGGTCCCAACAATATCGGCCGGCAACATATCAGGGGTAAACTGGATCCTTCTGAAGCCGGTCTGAATGGCTGAGGCCAGTGTCTTGAGAGCCAGGGTCTTGGCCAGTCCCGGGACCCCTT
>JBBSAR010000506.1:0-3373 GCA_038252125.1 Desulfatiglandales bacterium | reverse complement strand
GGCCGGACGGCACGCGCTCTGGCTGGATATCTTTTCGGAACTGACCACCTCGGGCGGAAACAGGGTTTACGACGAGGGGGTTGTCAGCCTGCCTTTCGAGGTCGATACCCATCTGCGCACCAAACTGCTGATGTTGTTTGTTGTTGCCGTTGCGATCCTTCTCTTTATTTTTGAGTGGGTACGGGTGGACGTGGTCGGCATTTTGATGATGGTATCGCTTCCCGAACTGGGCCTGCTTCGAGCCGAGGACGCATTTCGAGGGATCAGCAGCAACGCGGTCATCGCTATCATCGGGGTGATGATTATCAGCTACGGTCTGAACCGGGCAGGTCTTGTCAGCCGGCTCATCCAGCCTCTGCTGGGATTTGTGGGAAGGAGCAGTTCTCGGCTGGTCGTGATCTTTTCCGGTTTGATTGCGGTCATATCCAGCGTTATGCAGAACACGGGGGCGGCCGTGCTCTTTTTGCCCGCCATCCGTCTCGTGGCCTCCCATAGACTTAAAATCCACATCTCCCGCGTTCTGATGCCCATTGGAATGGCCGCGATTCTTGGCGGTACGTTGACCATGATCGGTACGAGTCCGTTGATTTTGCTCAACGATATTTTGCCTCCGGGCATGCCCAAGTTCGGTTTCCTTGAACTGACGCCTATCGGTCTGGGCCTCGTTATCGGTGGCATTGCCTATCTTTCCACTTTCGGAATGCGTATGCTCGCCGGAATTACGGCGAGCGGGACTGGTTCGCTTACCGATTCCCGCTGTAGCGCTGAAGACAGTATTCTCAGTTCCTACCCGTTGATTAGCGGACCCTATGAAATCATTGTACCCGGGGATTATCAACCGGGGGGAGGCCCGCAGGATGTGGTCGGCATTCGGCAGCGTTTTTTAGTGAACATCGTGGCATCGGCCAGGAATGAAGCAACGCAAAATATGACTCCGCTTCCGAACCACATTATCCAGGCGGATTCCGTGCTGTGCGTGTACGGTCCCGAGGACGGGGTCGGTGATTTCGTTCGGGACTACGGACTGGTTCTTGGAAAAGAGGCGCGGTGTTTTAAGAATACCACCTTTAACCCAGCCGTCGCCGGAATCGTGGAAGCGGTGGTTTCTCCACGTTCCAGTCTGGTGGGCCAAACCATAAGAGAAATCCGCTTTCGAGAGACCTTCGGAGTAAATGTACTGGCGATCCATCAGTCCGGCAAGACCTACTATCGGGAGCTGGCTGATCGCCCCCTCCAATCCGGTGATACCATGCTGATCCAGGGTACCTGGGAGCAATTCCATGCGCTCCAGGATCTTCACCAAAACTTTATCATCATCTCTTCGTTCGAAGAGGAGTTTCACAAACCGGAAAAGGCAAAATGGGCCTTAACCTGTTTTTTGACCTCGCTTGTTCTGATGATCATTTCAAGTTTCTATTTTCAAACCCGCGCCTATAACCCCATTCCGTTGTCGGTTTGTCTTATGTTGGGCGCTTTGGGTATGATTGTGACCAAAGTCATTACCATCACCGAAGCGTACCGTACGGTGGATTGGCGCACCGTATTCCTGCTGGGGGGGCTCATTCCTCTGGGAATGGCCATAGATCAGACGGGCACCGCGGCATGGATAGCCAAAGGAGTCGTCATGGCCCTGGGTCACTTCATGTCTCCGCTGGTGCTCTTGATTGTTTTGGCCGTCTTGAGCTGCGGTTTTACCATGGTGATCTCCAATGTGGGCGCCTGCGCCCTGCTCGTTCCCTTGGGAATCCCGCTGGCCCATCAAATTGGAATCGATCCTCGCGTGGCGGCCATTGTCGTCGGCATCGGGGTATCCAATTCCTTTATCCTCCCGACCCATCAGGTCAATGCATTATACATGGGGCCCGGAGAATACCGCAGTAAAGACTATATCAAAATCGGAGGATTCCTGAGTATTATCTATATCACCATTCTGGTGGCAATGACATATTTTTTCTACCTCTAAGGAATACATTGCAGGAGCTCAATCATGACAATCATTTCCATATCACGAGGATCCTACAGCGAAGGCAAAGAAGTGGCTGAAAAGGTGGCGGAACGGCTTGGGTATCAGTGCTTGAGCCGTGAGGTTATCCTGGATGCCAGTGAACATTTCCACATCCCTGAAATGAAATTGACCAAAGCGATCCACGACGCGCCATCCATCCTGGAACGTTTGGGTCACGCTAAACTCTCTTTCGTGGCCTATTACCAGAGTGCCCTCGCCCGCAGTGTGCGGAAGGACAATATCGTTTACCATGGTTTGGCCGGGCATCTCCTGCTCCCCGGGGTGCCGCACGTCCTCAAAATTCGAATCATCGCCGACCTGGCTGACCGCGTAGCCAGCACGATGAATCGGGAGGGAATTCCCATGCGCGAGGCGGAGATGCTGATTCAAAGAGATGACCAGGAACGACGAAAATGGACACAGAGCCTTTACGGGGTGGATCCTTGGGACAGTTCTCTTTATGACCTCGTATTCCATATTCGCCGATTTACGCTTGTCAATGCGGTGGACTTCATATGCCGTGCCGCAAGCCTCGATCAATTTCAAACCACCCCGAGTTCGCGGCAGAAAATGGACGATCTGGCCCTGGCGAGTCAAGTCAAGGCGGCTCTCGTAGATGCCTATCCCGATATTTCCGTGAAAAGCGATTACGGAAATATTGTGATCTACACCAAACATGACGCGCGGCTCATACGTAAACTGGAAGAAAAAGTGGAAAGTCTTAAGGAGGAGATTCAAGGGATCAAGTATTTGGAAGTCCACTCAGGGGGTACGGTTCCCCCCGATGCTGTTTGAAGCCCGACGACAGGAATCGCCTTCATCCGGAAGAAACACTACCGGTTTGTAATGATGGTGAAATGTCTGTGTAAGGAAACTATGTTTTAAGAAATGGAAATGAGACGAAACCCCGCCAAAAGCATTTTTCAAACGGTGAGTTAGCACAGCCCGGGGATCTTTTGACCTGCCCGCCGTGCGCGAAGAGGATGACGCATGTCCCGGAGTATCCATTGGAAACGGCTGATCCTGATTTTTGTCATGATCGTTGCGCTGACCGGCCTGAATTACATGACATACTATGGTTTGGGCTACGAACATGCCTTTTACAGAATACTCCTTTATATTCCCCTCGTCCTGGGAGGTTTCTGGTTCGGGATCAGGGGCGCCGTAACCATCGCCATGGGTACAATCGTGCTTTTTGTTCCTTATAGCAAGGCCCATTGGCACGGATTTTCCCTCGAAGATTTCCATGAAATCCTTGAAGGTTGCCTCTACGTTGCTATCTCAATCATACTTGGAGTTTTGGTCGAAAGGGAAAGAAAAAAACACAGGGCGCTTGTGGAAACCGAGAGCCTCGCGGCCGTCGGCCGG
>JBBSAR010000505.1:0-3420 GCA_038252125.1 Desulfatiglandales bacterium | reverse complement strand
TATCGGCAAAGCAGGGATGCGATATTTATGGAGCCTTTTCCAAGCCTCTTCCAGGAAGAAACCCGATGAGAGCGGTGGTGAGCAGCGGCAACATGGCCACGACCGTGAGGACAGGTCGAATGGAATACATATCCGCCAGTTTCCCTGTCAGAGGGGTCAGCAATCCTCCGGTTCCGAAGGCCAGACCCATCATCAGGCTGGATACCATGGATTTGCCTTTGGGCGCCAGCTCCTGGCCCATGGCCACTCCCAGAGGCAGGGTGGCCAGGGTCATGAATCCCGCCACAAAGGCGTTGAGAAAAACCCAGTCTCCGGGAAGAACCAGCAGGAGAAAGAGGCTGACTGTGGCCAGGCCGTGGCTGACAAAAAAGATCGGCTTATACCCCCACCTGTCCGACAAATGACCGGCCAAAAGCCCGCTGATGGCCCCGCCCACCGTAAAGAGGGAGATAATGGTCCCGATGGAAACCAGAGAGTAGTGTTCCCTGGCGTAGAGCACCGGTATGAACGTCATGAAGGACTGTCCCACAAAGGCCCGCAGGACCATAATACCCCAAAGAAGTGTAATAGGTCTCCATGCCGCGCCCAAAACATCGCGGAGGGATCCAATGAAACCCAGCTTTGCAACCGCCTCCTTTCCGGGATTGGGCACGGTTAGAAACAGAAAGACCATGACACCGAGGCCAAGGACCATGGTATAGGGGGTCACGTTCAGCCCGTAAATCTGCACGATATAGGTGATGAAAAGGGGCCCCGCGCCAAAAGCCAGGGTGCCGCCCAGAATAAATACGGACATGGATAAAGCAGGACGTCTGCCTGCGTAGGTGGAAACCATGCCGGCGCACGGGGGATGGTACATGGATGCCCCGATGGACCCCAGCGATATAAAAAGGACAAGCGACAGGAAAGAGGGCGCAAGACCCACCAGCGGGAAAAAAACAATGGCTAAAGAAAGGCCGCCGAAGATAAACAGACGTCCGTGGTAGCGATCGGCCATGTAGCCCACGGACGGCTGGACAACGAAGGCCAGGATTCGAGCGATCCCCGTAATGAGACCCACTTCGGCAAGGGTGAGAGAAAATTTCTCCACAAAGAGGGGAAGAAGCGGGTTGATGAAAGAGGCGTAGAAGTCTCCCATGAAATGGACGAGGGTCAATGAAAAGATGACCCTCATATCAGCCCCCGAAGTTGCCCTCTTCCCGCTTTTTCCCGGATTCCCTTCCAACAATTTCCTTCTCCCGCCCCAACTGCAAGGGTCGATTCAAATTTTTCCGGGTTCATCGAACCCCTGTATCCGATCTCCCGGGTAATATGAACCTAAACCTCACGGGAAGTCAACCAACAGCTATGGTCTTCAGGATTAATTCGCGTGGTGGATTCAACAAAAAGAAGCGGCAGAGCCCGAGGAGAAGGCTCTGCCTGAAAATGAGGAGGGTAGGAGGAAAGAGAGGTTACTTCTGATCATTAAAGAGCCCACAGGGTTATCGCCAGCAAGAGCTTCCTGAAATGTCGTTGTTTTCTTCAATGCAACCGAATCTTTCCATTCTTGTAGATTGCATGGAAAAGATGCACGTATATCTTCATGGCAGATTATGTTTTGAGCAAAAAAGTAGCCGATCGTTTGATTGTTTTAGCTGGCTAGCATCCCATTTCAGATGCCATCCGGAATACTGCTTTCCCCATCAGACAAAAAAAATCCCCATGTCCTAACTCAGGAAATGGGGTTGTTAAGTATTGCATCCATCTTGCCCTCTGCGGGAAATCCTTTCAAGGGTGCATCCTCGAACGCCGAGATAGCGACAGATCATCTTCCGATCCGTCATGAGCTGGGCCGGCGGAATCGCAAGCCCGTTCAGATGAGCAAAGAGAAGGTCTCTAAAATCGAACCAGGCATAGGCTGAAAAACAGAAAAAGAGCCCGGTCCAGCTTTACGGATTGGTTCTGCCGGATTGCTCTTGATGTGCTTCTTTGTATGCCTTAAGTAATGAATTAATATGTGTTTGATAGCCTGATCCCTGCTTCTTAAACCAGGTTAAAACATCTTCATCAATCCGCAGAGAAACCTGAGTCTTTCGCTTAACAGGTTTCAGCCCCTTTCTTACAATAGATTTTGCAAACATTTCAGGTGTAACCTCAGGGTTATCAGAAATATTTATCTTATTATCCTGCAGTTTATCGACTCGATCCCAGTCAGTCTGGGATTTGCGAGAAATATTCTTTTTCTTCATTTCTTGTCGCCTTTCGCATTGAAATAATTCTTATTAAATCTTCGGTTTCCGTGTGAACAACCGACACGACTCTACCATGAAGAATCCCAAATGTAACAAAACGCTCTTCGCCGTAATCATAGCGATCATCCTCAATCGTGAGAGTATACCCCGCAAATATCATTGGAGCATCAATGAAATCAATTCCATGCTTCTCAATATTTGATTTGCGTTTTATATCATCCCATTCGAAATTCATAGCGTTACTGTAGTTACATTATGTAAATACGTCAAGTGAGAAAACAAAGCATTTAGGAATAAAGAGGAAAATTTCTTGCAGACTAAATAATGCCAGCTCAGAAAGTTTCGTTTTGTTGCGAGACAAGCCGGATCGTTCATAATACAGGCCGGCAATCTGTCTCTTGAGTTCCCTGACCGACCAATTACCCCGAAGACATTCCAACTTTCATGTCATGGATCAAGCCTATATGTGGATTTTCAGCGACTCTATCAACTGCACCAAAGATCAGCTTTATTCATCTTTCTCGCAAATCAATTCACCCTGCCGGCCATGCATGACAATGGCGTCAACTTTTCAAGGCTTTAATAAATGCCTTTTCCATCTCTTTCCGTTCCCCCCTGATTTCTGTTGCTGTTTCAAGAAAAAACGCTTTTTTCCCGAGTGCGGCGTCCGCCCGCAATGCGCCAAGCTGCGTGGGACAGAGATACCAGGTACAGATCCAGGGACGGGAAATCCTTTCAAGGGTGCATCCTCGAACGCCGAGATAGCGACAGATCATCTTCCGATCCGTCATGAGCTGGGCCGGCGGAATCGCCAGACAATTCAGATGAGCAAAGAGAAGGTCTCTAAAATCGAACCAGGCATAGGCTGAAAAGCAGCACGGATCCGGACAATAGGTGCAGGTTGCCGTACACAGCTCTTCCAGCAGCGGAAAATGGGAAACCATCTTCCGGCACAAACTTCGGGCAAAGTTTATGGACTCGTGGAGAGTATTAGCGTATCGATCAATGAGAAAGGCAACCGTCTGGTTTGCCTCACACCAGGAAGCGGCGGATTTCCAGGGGGGTACTTCGGGATGGCTTTTGTGCCGTTGAGGTGAATGACCGGTTTCATTTTTCATTTTCCGTCATCATAAGCCTTGGGCAACAGGCCGGCTTTGCAGCAAAGCGGAAAAGTCGGTCCTTGTTGACC
>JBBSAR010000504.1:0-3441 GCA_038252125.1 Desulfatiglandales bacterium | reverse complement strand
GAAAGCGAACCGGTAGATATTAACCGCCCTATTCGTGAGACGCTGGGGATTGTGGAAAATGAACTGCCCCTGGAGAATATCGCCGTTAAGATGGAACTGGAAGACGGATTGCCGCCCATTATGGGGAACAAACGACGAATAGCACAGATTTTTTTCAGCCTTCTTTCCAATGCGCGCGAGGCGATCCATGAAAAGATTCAAGCAGATCCGGAGGTTCTCAACGGCGTCATTGAGATCAAAACATTCCGGGAAGGCAACCGGGTGATCGCCCTGGTAACCGATACGGGTGTGGGGATTCCTCCCTACGCAAGAGACAGGGTTTTCGAGCCTTTTTTTTCTTCAAAAGAAAAAGGGAAGGGACTCGGCCTGGCGATCAGCCGACAGATCATAAGGGCCTACGGGGGGAAAATTGAAGTGAAGAGTGAGGTGGGCGTAGGAACCACCATTAAACTGAGCTTTCCGGTAACCCAGTGATGTCGATCGGTTCCCGTCACCCGTCACTGGTCACGTGGAACGTATCTTATTTAAAACACTGGCAGAATGGAGTCACCTCGTGACGGAATGGGTCCCTGATGCGGTGTTTCGCTGCCAGGGAATTTGAATAGGATACCGTGGAACCTATTTTTCTGTTGCATATATCCCCCGCTTATTCGAAAGTAATGTTTGAAAAGGAAGAAAGGAGAAAAAAATGTCCAAGACGGTTTACTGGATACAGGGAGGAGGATGTGGCGGAGACACGTGGTCCTTTCTGAACGCGGAATCTCCCGACCTGATCGAGCTTATCGAGATGCTCCCCATTGAAATGCTGTGGCACCCGGCCCTGTCCGCGCTTAATCCCGCGGAGATTCAGAGGCTCAACGAAAGAATTATGGATGACAGGCAACCAATTGATATCCTTTGTGTTGAGGGATCTGTCATTCAAGGCCCGTCCAATACGGGGCTTGCGGATACGGTTTTGGGCAAACCGAAGAAAGACCTCATCCGAGCCCTTGCCTATAAGGCTTCCTATGTGATTGCCGTTGGTACGTGCGCCAGTTTCGGGGGGTTCGGCGCCGACCACGAAGCGGAATCGACCGGGGTGCAGTTTCATAAATACGGATCCGGTGGATTCCTTGGAAGGAACTTCAGGAGCAAAAGCGGCCTGCCGGTAATTAATCTTCCCGGTTGCCCGTGTCATTGCGATGTGCTGGCCGGAACCCTTACGGCGTTGGTCAACGAAACGGCCCTGGAGCTGAACGAACAGCATTGTCCCATGGACTGGTACAGGATCATGGTTCATCAGGGGTGTACCAGGAATGAATACCATGAATATCGGGTGGAAGAAAAGCGATTCGGCGAAAAGGGATGCCTTTTTTTCTACATGGGTTGTCAGGGTCCCCTTGTTACGGGTCCCTGCAACAAAATCCTCTGGAACAGGCGTTCGTCCAAGACCAGGGTCGGGGTCCCCTGTTTTGGTTGCACACGCCCTGATTTTCCTCAGCATTATCCCTTTTTCAAAACACGCAACATAGAAGGGATTCCTATTGAACTGCCGGCGGGGGTGAGCCGCGCTCACTATATGGCATACAAGGGGATGGCTGCCGCGGCGGCTCCCAAGAGACTCATTAAACGAAAGTCCGGGATATAGATTATGAGCACAAAAAAAATTCAGGTTCTGCCGTTAAACAGGGTGGAAGGTGATCTGGAACTCCATCTGGAAATGGAAGATCAAGTGGTTTCCGAGGCCAGAAGCGTCGGGACCATGTACCGGGGATTTGAAAACCTTCTCAGAGGACGTGCGCCTTTGGACGGGCTGGTCATTACGCCAAGGATATGCGGAATTTGCAGCACTTCCCATTTGAAGGCGGCCGCGAAGGCCTTGGATATGATTTTCAAGGTCCATGTCCCCGATGATGCCATACGGGTGAGAAACATTACCCTGATGGCGGAACAACTTCAAAATGATTTGCGGCATACATTTCTGCTCTTCATGCCTGATTTTGCCAGGTCTGCCTACAAAGATCGTTCTTTTTTTGAGGACGCCGTAGCCCGTTACCTGCCGCTCAAAGGAGAAACGGCTGTCCGCACGATCCGTGAAACAAAAAAAATCGTTGAAATTATAGCGATACTTGGAGGTCAATGGCCCCATTCCTCTTTCATGGTTCCTGGAGGAGTGGTATCGGTTCCAGGCCAGAATGATATCAACCAGTGTCGGAGTTTATTGTCAAATTTCAGGCGATGGTACGAGAAGAGGGTGCTTGGATGTACACTGGCGCGTTGGAAGGAAATAAAGAGTTCCCGAGATCTGGAGGCCTGGTACGATGAAGATCTCGCCCATCAGGAGGGGGATCTTGGTTTTTTCATGCGAATATCCAATGAGACCGGATTGCACGAGCTTGGGAAAGGGCACAATAATTTTGTTAGTTTCGGTTCGTTTGAGATGCCTGGAGACACGGTGATGGCAAGGGCCACGGACGGAGATCATCTTTTCGCGGCGGGTTTTTCGCTTGATGGCGTACGATATCCGTTCCAACAGGAAAAAGTATCTGAAGACATGGCCTTTTCGCATTTCAAGGAAGGTGATGGTATCGAGCATCCATTTGAGGGGCAAACGGTTATGGAGGAACCCGGCATAAAGAAAAATGGATATTCCTGGTCAAAGGCGCCCCGTTATGACGGATATCCAGCGGAGACCGGTCCCCTGGCGGAATCGTTTATGGCGGGCAATCCACTTTTTTCCGATCTCTTGAAGAAAAGCGGTTCCAATGCCTTTTTGCGCCAGTTGGCCCGTCTGGTAAGACCTGCCTACGTTATGCCCGCTATGGAACACTGGCTCAAGGAAATCATCCCCGGAAATGAAAATTTCTACAGAAAAAACGAGCAGCAGGAAAACGGTCGAGGATTTGGTTTGATTCAGGCCCATAGAGGCGCCCTTGGCCACTGGGTGGAGCTTGAAGACGGAAAGATCTCTAATTATCAAATCATCACTCCAACGGCCTGGAACGGATCTCCACGAGACGGCAGAGGGGTAAGAGGACCCTGGGAAGAGGCAATCGTGGGAACGGAGATCAGGGATCCGGATGATCCTGTGGAAATCGGGCATATTGTCCGTTCCTTTGATCCCTGTCTGGTATGCTGCGTTCATGTGCTGGATGGTCGCGGGAATAAAAAGACGGTGAGGATTCTGTAACCCAAAATATTCGTTATTGATAACACAGGGACACCGGAAAATGAGCGTAAGAAATTTAGCCAAATCCCACGAAGATACCTCTGCGCAGCGCATTCAGGAGCTTATCAGAGAAAATGCGATCCTTCGAAGGGAGATCCGTGTCGCACGGGAAGCGGCTGAAATCACAGCAAGTCTCGTTGTAAAGCAATTTGAGGAAACCGAAAGGGTGTTGCAGAGATTTCAGGACGCCAATGCCCAGAGAAAGGCGGTCCTGGATTCGGCTACCCGCATCG
>JBBSAR010000503.1:0-3445 GCA_038252125.1 Desulfatiglandales bacterium | reverse complement strand
GGAACCAAACTCTATCAGAGGATGGAAGACGAAGGCCGCATTATTGATCGCGACTGGGCCAATTACGATGTGTGCCATGCAGTCATCAAACCCAAAAATATGACGTCAAAGGAGTTGCTGCAGGGCTATTTCTGGGCAGTTCGGGAAACGTATAAACTATCGAATATTTTCCGTCGCATCGTTCGATTTCATAAAGGCTGGAAATGGCGGATGGCAGCTTCCTACAGCTACATGCGTAAGGCATACAAGTTCTGTCCTGCGCCCATTCTTCCCGCAAAAAGTCGTTTCTTATGACCCGTCGGCCGCTAATCAGCCGCGCGGCTTTTTGCCTCGGCTGAATTAGCATTATCAGGCGACTTATCCTGATCGACAAATATCAATTTTCTGATGTCGAAACCCGATGCTGCTGCTTTTTCCATGAGACTATGTTTGATGTCTTCTTTTATTATCGGGCTTCTTGCCAAAATCCATAAATAGGATTTGTCAGGGCCGCATACAAGTGCGTATTGATAATTCTCATGGTCAAGTCCAAAAATGATATAAGAACCATAAAAAGGGCCAAAAAAGGAAACTTTCAGGTAACCCTGATTAGATCCTTTCACAAAATAAGCCTTTCCTTCAACTTCTTTCCACGAGTTTGATTCAGCGGAGAACCCGCGATTCACTACTCTGACACCACCATCATCTCTCATACTGTAGTCTGCTGTTACGTGGGTCAAACCTCGTTCAAATGAATGATTCAATCTAGCGATTTCGTACCACTTGCCCAGGTATTTTTTTATTTTAAAATTATCAACGGGAACTACATTCTCAGGAATTCCAACACACCCCATTAAGAATAAAAAAAATACCGTGGATAGTTTCTTCATCTCTTTAATCTCATTTATTTATAATTGTCCGGCAATATGTTTCACAACCTGCCTGGTGACGCCGGTCATGATTTCTTCGGGAAGAAAATTGTCCGGGCGCTCTTTAAGGGAAATCTGAACCAGGCGACGAACCGCATCTTCCTGATTTCCCTCCTGCCGACAGATTTCTTCCACCACGTGGCGGTACTTGTCGGCCGCCTGAATGGACCGGTGGATGTAATCCGCCGCCTTTTCTCCGGTAAAATATCCGTAATGGTCGGCGCAAAGGATTTCCACCTCCAGATCCACCAGTTTCTTCAGGCTTTGCTGGTATAAAGTGAAATTGGAGTTGCCTGCCGGTGCTATTTTATCCCCGTTTGGGATGCCGCCCCCGTCGGAAGGAAACAGGCCTTTTATTTCCGGAACATAGGCCGCGACGGAACAGGAAGAATGCCCCGGCGTTTCAAGTATTTTGACGGTCCGTCCGCCGAGATCTATGGCGTCGCCGTCTTTCACCGTTTCTCCCTGCACGTCATGCCGCCATTTCCAGTCGTAATCTTCAAGCCTTTTCTCCAAACCCATCCGCTGTGTCGTCAACCAACTGTATTCATTCATGGTGGCGACGGCCTTGTCCATTTTCAATATCTCCCAGGCCCGTTTTGACCCATAAACCGTCATTTTAGGATTTTTTCGTTTGAAATAGGGAAGAATCCCCACATGGTCGAAATGGGCGTGAAGAATGAGAAACTTATGGATTTGGGCAATATCAAAGCCCAAAGAATCAATCTGAGCCAACACATCCGGAAGGATGTAACTGTTCCCGCCACTAATCAAAATAGTATCATGACTTCCCTGAAGAAGGTAAACACTGCTTTCTTTGCGACCGAGGCGCCACAGTCCGGGCACGATCAGATCAGGTTGTTCAGTTTTCATGGGTCATTCCTAACAAAGGTGTTTCGGTTTCTCACTTTTTGGGGGATGGTTGCAGCACGTCGAGCTGAAGCCGGGTCGCGATGGTATCTTTCGCTTGTTTTTCCACGGCCGCTACATCGCCGATAGTGACCCGTTGTTCATCGAGGCCGGAAGTCGTCTTGAGATCCTCGGCGATAACCTCGGCGCGTTTCAGGGCCAGATGCCGGAGAGCTTTTTCGTCAAGCGGTTCAAGTTTGACCAGTTCCTCAAAGAGTGCCTGGTAAAAGGCCGTATCAGAACTCCCGACACCGAAAATCCCCAGAGCAGGATTCACCCGCTTGGCTTTCTTTCCCGTTGTTTTTTCATAATTGGCCTGAAAGTCCTCAACCGCCTTATCGCCCCCACTTTTCTCCAGGAGCTTTTCCAGGGCACGCTGGGTTTTTGCGTTGTCGAAAGCTACCGGTCCCGGTTCCTCTTCACGAGGGAGTTCCTGGTTCATTTCTTTTGCCAGAGACCTTTTTACACGTTCCTTTCGCAACGCCTTGCCGTCGATCTCGGGATCGAAGCGGCCTAGAACGACCAGCCTCAATTGGGGACGATTCTTAAGGGCCTCTCCCACCTTTTTCAATTTTTCCTGTTCGGGAGGCAGAAGTATAGAGCTGCCTGGATTGAAACCGATGGCATCCACCTGTTCGTCACCCCCGCCAAGGAGCCCGCCCAGGGCGCGAAACGGCGACGTCACAATCTTGGTGATGAGGTTGAAGAATGCCTGCCAGATCACGTGCCCGTAACTGAATTCAGGATCGTCAAGGTTGCCGCGCACGGGGACGGCCACGTCAATCACGCCATTGCTATCGCTGAGAAGGGCTATGGCCAGATCAAGGGGGAGGTTCACGGCGCCAGGAGCTTCCACCCGTTCGCCGAGGGTGAAGCGTTTCAATACTACCCTGTTATCGCCAAGCAGCCGGCTGTTCTGGATTTTGTATCCCAGGTTGAGATCAAGAACCCCCGAGTCGATTTTTCTCCCGGCAAAAGTTGCACTGTAGGGGCTGAATGGCTGCATTTTCACGTTTTGGAACACCACCCGGATGTCGGTGAAGTTCTTGGGAGCGAAAGGGCTCAGGCTTCCCTCCACCGTAGCGAGCCCGTATTTATCAACCCGGCCGTCAAATTTTACCGTTGCGCGACTGTTGGGGGCGGAGGAGATGTCGACAACGTCCCCTTTGAAATCGGTCACCCGCGCAGCGAACGGGAAAATCAGACTCAGGTCGGAGAAATCAATGACCCCTTTTTCAACCCGTACCTCCTCTATGGTTACCGG
The DNA here is from genome assembly GCA_038252125.1 of Desulfatiglandales bacterium. GTDB lineage: Bacteria > Desulfobacterota > DSM-4660 > Desulfatiglandales > Desulfatiglandaceae > DUZB01. The sequence continues at coordinate 364 of JBBSAR010000503.1, read as the reverse complement.
AAACATGTCCTGCTTTTTCATCTTGGCGGGTTGCCCGGGAGGGGTTGTGGGCGGCGATTTCTCAGAGCCATTCGATGCCCGCGGCTTTATGGCTTCCGCCAGGTTGAGGTGGCGATCTTTGGAGATTAGGATCTTGGCTCCAGGCTCCAAAAGCGTGACTCTTTTGATTTGCAGGCGATCGGGAGAGAGCCCGAATCTAATACCGTCGGCGGACAAGCTCCTCCATTCGAGAGCCCGCTCGTTGGTCGCGGCTTCGTTCAACCTGATCCGATCTATTCTCACGGCGCCGTCCGCACGAACTTCCGGGCCCGACTCTTTTCCCTGATATTTCAGCTTGGCCGTGGTAGATAGATTTCCGGATTTG
>JBBSAR010000502.1:0-3445 GCA_038252125.1 Desulfatiglandales bacterium | reverse complement strand
TTCTTGAAGCTCCTTTTGTTGACCAAGTTTTTAAATCGAAGATGGATATCGAGAAGTTTAATCAAGTTCGACGGCAAATCGAAACCGCTAATGGGATAGCGTTAAAAAATCGAAACTCAACTTTTTATGCCGCGGCGGCATCCTTACGCAAGGATTTGGTCAAACCCAATCCAAAAGCGCCGGTTGCTCGGCGCCCGATTGACTACGCGGCTGAGGCGTATTGGGCATATATTAAGAAAATCGCGGAGTTAAATGGAGAAAGACAAAGCGCCCACTTAAAAAACACGGTTGGCGGCAAAATCGGGTTGGCCCTGGAAACCATCTTTAAACCCATTGGGTTCGACTGGAAAACCAACGTTGCGCTTGTAGGCGGATTCGCCGCAAAAGAGGTCGTCGTTTCCACACTGGGAACTGCTTACAGCCTCGCCGATGTTGACCCTGTGAAGGCAGAAAGCCTTTCTGAAAGGCTGCAAAAAGAGCCGGGCTGGGATCCGGTTTTGGCATTTTCGCTGATAATGTTTGTGATGCTTTACAGCCCCTGTTTTTGCACACTTGTAATGATGAAAAAAGAAACTGGAAAGTGGCGTTGGGTGCTCTTTTCCATATGTTACACGACGACTTTGGCCTATTTTGTCGCCTTGGGGGTTCGTATTGTAGCTGTTTTATTGGGATGGGGCGTTTCCTGATCCATTTTCAGGAAAGGAATTGATGATGTGGCAAGGAATCACTGTGGCATTAATTGTAATCTTATCGGCACTGTATATCATCTGGCGATATTGGAAGAAATTTAAGGCCGGCAAAAGTGCGGGGTTGGATTGCGCAGACGGCTGTGGATCATGCAAGGAAAGGACTGGGTGCCCATTTGACCGGCAAACTGCAATTCGATCAAACAAAGACGGCATTATTCATAATAGCGACTGAATAGCATCTTTTTCCGATGCCCGACCATATATATTGTCGTTCTATTTTCTTTGACACCCAGGCCGCTTTGCGCTATATTTGCCCACAAAAAAAGCGAGTTTTTGTCACCTTCTTATCACCTCACCTATAGTCACTCCCGAAGGGTATCTTGGACCGGGAAAGGAAAAATCATGGGATGTAATATTCTCTTGGCGGTGGACGAGTCGAAAACCTCACTCAAGGCGATCCAGTACGTGGCGGGGAGTATGCAGTGCGATGCGCGAATCACCCTGTTGAGCATCTTGCCTGACCCCGCGGAGGCTTGCGGTCTTGACGGCCCGTCGTTGATCCCTCTGTTCAAGGAAAATAGGGAGGCCTTCTGCTCCATCGAGGACGCAAAGAAGCAGAAGGTGGAGGACTTCGTGAAAAAGGCCAGAGAGGCTCTGATCAAGGCGGGGTTCTCTCCCGAGAACGTCAGCGTGAAGATCCACAAAAAGAGGCTGGGGATCGCAAGGGATATCCTGAAGGAAACGAAAGACGGAAAGTACGACACGCTCGTTCTGGGACGTCGAGGTCTGACAGGCGTGAAGGAGTTCTTGTTCGGAAGCGTGTCCAACAAGCTCGTTCACCTTGCCGAGGGTATTGCCGTTATTGTGGTGGATTAAAAAAGCGGCCGCTGATTCATGAGCATCGTTATGAGGAACGAATCCCGCACCCGCGGTCCACACTCAACCAGGGCTCTGGGACGATGGCTTGCCTCCAGAAGGCATTAGGAGAAGGCATTAGGGTCCATACGATCCGGCTTTGCGCTTAAAAACTGTGGATTGTGACGTGACCGCAGTATGGTGCGGATGTCCGCCACCTCTTCAACCCCGTGTTCTTGGAGGAGATCGATAAACGATTCCAACCCCCTGGTGGAATGTCCGATCGTTAAAACGACCGGCATCGGCCGCCCATCTTTGCCTCTCAAACCTCGCACGCTAAAATCCTTCGCAACGCCTGCGGAACAGAATCCAGGTCCGGAAAAGGTACGTCACCGGGGCACTGGTGATATGAACCAGTCGACTGAATGGGTAAAAGGCGAAAAAAGTCCAGGCCGCTATGAAATGTAACTTATAAGTCAGGGGCACCTTGCCCAGGAGTTCATAGGCCGGAGCAAAGAAGAAGATGCTCCGTAGCCATGGGGCGATGTCGTAAAGCACATTCTTCCAGTGATGGAAGGTCACGTTGTACGTCCCAAGCCCGACAATAATCAAAAGAAGCAGCAAGGTGATGATATCGGTTGCGTCTGAAGTGGTCAAAACCCGTCTTTTCAACAGGCGGCGCCCTGTCAAGATAAACAGGCCCGCCACCGCAGCCCAACCGACGACCATTCCCACGCCGATGGCAACGGCAAGATGCACCTTTTCGGTGATCCCGATGCAGTCAAGAAGCCATTGCGGCAACGACATTCCCGCAACATGGCCCAGCAAGGCCAGAATGATCCCGTAATGGAAAAGATTGGAGCCAAACATCAGGCTGCTGTTCTTGTCAAGGATCTCACTGGATTTGGAGTCCCAGCTGTAAGGATTCTTCACATAGCGGTAAATGCTCCCGAAGATCAAGATGCTCAGAGAGATGTAGGGGTAAATCGCGAAAGCGATGAAGTCAAGGTCCCAGTGATAATGCATATTATTATCCTCCCTCTGGAAACGGCCGATCGCAGAGACTGGGAAGGGTCGCGCCGAGGAGTTCGGCATAGGACGACCCGCTCTTTTCCAACCTTGCGGAAAGGGTTTGCATCTGGGGACGGTATTCTTCCACAACCCACGCATACTCTTCGGCGGGGCACACCGACAAGAATTCCAACACCAGCGGCAGAAAATCCGGCAACTCGCGCACGGCGGTCTCATAGCCTCCTCTCTGATAGACCTGGTTCAGTCGGGCCAGGGCGACCCCTCGGTCTTTCTTGTCGCCATACTTGTGATAGCTGAGATTGAGGCAGGTTGCCGGGTTGAGATCAAATATGCGACTGTACTCCTCTTGCAAGCTGAGGAGCTTCCGGTTTTTAAAGTTCGCGAGAAAACCCGCAAAGACCTCTTTAGCCCGACCCGGCGGCAGCTCCGAAATCCAATCGGATAAAGGGCTCATTGATTCGAGCAGCTCTTCGTCCGGATACTGAAAAAGCCGGGAGGTTATTCTGATTACCGACACATTCTTATGCATCATTTCTTACCTATGATCCCCGGTGGAAACCCGACCTCTCCCTTTTCATTAAAAAGGTCGTGTTCTGTTTCTTTTTTGACCGTAGGCGCCACAAAACGATCGTGATAATCGGCGATCGCAATGAGTTGATACATTTCCCGGGCCACCTCCGCGCTCAGGCCGACGGCCTCCAACGGTGAAGGGTCGGGTGAATTTTCGACATGGATCGACCGCATGTATTGCCGGAGAGCCAGGAGACGCCGCAAGGCCAACCGGACGGGGGCTTCATCGCCGGCGGCCAGTAAATTGGCCAGGTATCGGAGAGGAATCCGCAGATGTTTCAGGTCATCAACGCCGCACT
>JBBSAR010000501.1:0-3448 GCA_038252125.1 Desulfatiglandales bacterium | reverse complement strand
TCAGGGCCAATCCCTGAGGGTCAGTCCCTGAGGGTCAGTCCCGTGTTTTGAAGGGGTAACTTAGCTGTAGGAGGCGCCAAGTTCTGCATTTTTAAATAAGCAAGATGTGTGCCGTAGAAGTGTTATCCTGCGCTGACATGAACTGTAAGATTTGAAAACGATTTAAAAAGATGTTGCCCTGATTTTGATAGAAACGGAACGGTTTATTTGTAATAAGCTGATATTGTAAGTATTTTTGTCAAAAGACAGGATCTGTTGTATTCTTGAAACGATGTGGAAAAGCTTGAACAAAATAAGAAAATTCGGAAAAGAATATCTAAAGTTTGATTCTTCCCTTCCCCTGCTCCCAGACCCGTTTATCCGGAATACCTCTTAACTGTTAACATCTGTCTATGTTTATCTGAAAAGGTGGAGCAAGATGAATGTCATTCACGGTTTGGGAACAAGGAAGAGATCGGCATGGGTGCTCAAAAGACTTTTTTTGTGGCCATAGGGAGCAGGCTGAAAGGGGTTCCCGAGGTTCTCACGTTAGGGGTGAAACCCAACTTTCAGGATTACAACCGTGCAGAAAAAGAGGCCCTGTTTGGGGCGCCTTTTGTCCTTTATCCCACGTTGAACTATGCACAGTTCCTCACTACCATGGGTAAGAAGATATTTCCCAGTCTGGAGACGTATCTTTATGCCGATGAGAAGATAAAGCAGACGACCCTGTTTTACATGACGGAAATTCCTCATCCCCGCACAAGGTTTTATTATGCCCTTCACCGGAGGGATATCCTGAATGATTTCAAGTTCCCTTTTATAGGAAAACTTCCCAGGAGCAGCGCACGGGGGCGAGGGGTTTTTCGGATACAAAATAACGAAGAGCTTGAGGTTTATCTCAACCTTACAAAGATCGCATACATCCAGGAATACCTTCCCCATGAGCGCGATCTGAGAGTTGTTATTATCCAAGGCGAACCGGTTCTGGCCTACTGGCGGATCAGCCGGCCTAATGATTTCCGGACGAACCTCTCGCTGGGAGGGGAAATAGATTTCAAACACATCCCCCGAGACGGGGTGAAGGTCGCTTTGGAAGCAGCCGGAAGATGCGGATTCAATGATGTGGGGATGGATTTGATCTACAGTAGAAACCGGTGGTTTGTTATCGAAGCCAACATGAAATATGGACGCAAGGGACTTGAAATAAAGGGTTTTGACTTGAAACAGGTCTTGCGGGAACGACTTTTGTCAGGGAAGATTGCAGTATGACATGGAAAAAAGTGAAACGGGTATTTTTTTGGACTATTGTTATTCCTTTTATTTTCCTCGTAGGGTTTCTGGGTTATTTTTACTATCAGGTTTCCAGAGAAACCGCCCTGCGTATAGAGAAAGGAGCCATTGACCGGGTCATTGCATCGGAAAGCCCCGTATATTATAGAGACGGGCACACGCCGATTGGTGTTTTTTTTGAAAAAACCCACAGTAAATACATCCCCTATGAGGAGATCCCGAAGGTATTTGTAAAGGCCTTGATTGCTTCGGAGGACAGCAACTTTTATCATCATTTCGGATTTGATCCGAAAGCCCTGTTGCGAGCCTTTATTGCAAACATAAGGAGCAGACGGGTCGTTCAGGGAGGCAGCACCATAACGCAGCAGACGGCAAAAAATATTTTTGTTCGAGAAAAGAGGTCGTACGAGGCCAAATTGAAAGAGCTGATCCAGGCGTTTCTTCTTGAAAGGCGATACAGCAAGGAGGAAATTATTGAGATGTATGCCAATCAGTTCTTCGTTACAGGATACGGAAAAGGGTTGAGGATTGCGGCCCAATATTACTTTGATAAAGATCCCAAGGACCTTGATCTGGTGGAAGCGGCTTTTATTGTTGGTTCCGTAAATGGTCCGAACATGCACAATCCTTTTTTGAAGAAAAGTGAAGCCGCCAAAGCCAAGGCCAGAATGTCAGCCAAATTGCGAAAGAACTATGTGCTTTCAAGGATGCTGGCGCAGAATTTTATTACAAAAAAAGAATATGAAGAAGCTATTGAAAAGGAGGTTCCCTTTAAAGAGGGGTCTATTACCTTCAGACTGAATGTAATTATGGATTACGTTCGGGAGCAGCTTGACTCTGACTACTTCCAGAAAATACTGCACGAACAGGGTGTGGACAATATCGCAACCTCGGGGATCAGCATCACGACTTCAGTGGACAGGGAGATACAGGAGGCTGCACTCCTGTCTTTACGGGAAAAACTGCAATCGCTTGGTATTAGGCTTGAAGGGTACGATGCGTTAAAGGAAACGGATGAGAGGGCAGGGTTTCTCGCCAAAAAACCGGACAGCGGCGAAGACAGTCTCCCGTTTCTTGCAAAGATTGAAGAGATAAAGTCGGACAAAGAGGGCGGAAGTCTCAGCGTGTCATGGGATCAGGGCGAAGGACGGATTGATTATGAGGGGCTCAAACCGGTGGCGGAAGCCTGGCTCAAAGGACGGATCGGTCCCGGGGCTGCATTGGGAAAGGAACACCTGCCTCTGTTTTTGAACCGGTTCAAGAAAGGCGATTTGGTCCCCGTGAGACTGCAGGTGGAAAAGGAGTCGGAGACCGGATCGGAAAAACGCAAGCTTGTGCTTTCAGATATTCCTAATCTGGAAGGAGGAATCGTAGTCCTTAAGAAAGGGATGGTCAAGGCCATGGTCGGGGGGTTTTTCAACCGCTTTTTTAACAGGGCCACTGATGCCAAAAGGCAGTTGGGCTCAATTTTTAAGCCGCTGGTCTATGCAGCGGCACTTCAATTGAAATGGAACATTCTGGATCCTCTCACAAACATCAGGGATCTTTTTCGTTTTGAAGATACGTTCTATCTGCCCAATCCGGATCATGAGCCGCAAAGCGAAACCGTCTCCATGGCGTGGGCCGGCGTACGATCCGAGAATCTCGCCACGGTATGGCTTCTTTACCACCTGACGGACCACCTGAATATGGGTGAATTCAGACGGGTTGTGGATCTTGTGGGGCTTGGACAGAAGGAAGGAGAAACCTACGAGGCCTATAAGGACCGAATCAGAGATCAATACGGCATTGTCGTAGATAATCAGGCCATTCGGAGAGCCGCGTTTGAAGAGGCAAAAAAGCAGGCCGGATCCGATGTCATTTTCGCTGGATACGAGGAGATATTAGATGCTCTTGGGCGGATTCATTTTGATTTGCCTAAGAATGTTTTGAACGATGAAAAGCAGGATGAGTTCCAGATAAGCAGGCGAAGCTTTCAGCGACTTCTGGCCTTAAACAAGGATATGAAACGGAAGGTGGAGGAAATCAGGAAGAGCCTGGACCAATCCGTATTCCATGAAGATGCACGAGGTTTTGCCGGGCTATCTAAGCCCTTGATGCACTTTTATCTGAGAGCCGGAAAAGGGACGGGAAAAATATTGGTATACACCGATTCTCCCCGGCAGGCAGGTTCTCT
>JBBSAR010000500.1:0-3466 GCA_038252125.1 Desulfatiglandales bacterium | reverse complement strand
GGGGAGGGCGTCTCGGAGAGGAAGAAGATCCCCATGAGGATGGCGAATCCATCTATCCCCTCACCAGAAGGGAACTGGAGCTATTGATGCGGCTGGAGGAGCACCTCGCTCGCCATCTGGAGCGGGAGGATGATCCCAAGTTTGAACGGGTCAGACAAGTGCTTCAGTCGGAATTCGAGGGGGAGTCCTGGCTGGAACGGGGCGTGCTGATCTTCAGCCAGTTCTATGATTCGGCTTTTGCCCTCTGCACGTATCTGGAGAAACACGTGAAGGAAACGATCGGTTTGTACGCCAATTCAAGTGCAAGTAAATTATTCGATACCCAGGGGGTCCACAGCATAGACCGATCCATTCTAAAGGAAAAAGTGACCCAGGGCCGCCTGAAGCTGCTGGTGGGCACTGACGCAGCCGGCACGGGCCTGAACCTCCAGCGTCTGGGCTGTCTCATCAATCTGGACCTCCCCTGGAACCCCACAGTCCTGGAACAGCGCAAGGGGCGTGTGCAGCGCGGGGGACAATAGCCAAACGCATTCCATTTTACAACATGCGTTATGACAAGGGTGTGGAGCAAAAGCTTTTCGACACGCTCTCCGGCCGAATTCAGGAGATCACCGCCATTTTCGGGACCATTCCCGATTTCATTGTAGACCAATGGGTCAAAGACATGCTCGATGATAAGGAGTGGGACGACAATACGGTCCTAAAGGTAATCACAGACCGTGAGCAGAACCCATTCACGCTCAAAGAGACCACTGAATCACTCTCTATTGACTGGGATGACACGGCCGAGGTATTGAACCAGGCGGTGGTGATGCGGGAGTTTATCGGGGGGTGGTAAGGGTAGTATAACGAAATAAAGAATTGCGACAGATCCGAGGTTCAAGCCTTCGATTTATTAATATATAAAGTTCTTCAGTAATCAAATAACTCAGTTCAGAAATGCTATTTCTTGGATTTTGAGATCGTGGACTGACGCATATAAAAGGGAAGGCCCTGTAATATTCACCTTGCTGTATCCATTTGGAAAAAATGCCTTAGCGGAAGTAATAAGGGGGAAACTGATGTGGGACCATGAATGTTCTCATCTGACTCTTCCCAAACGATTAATTCCCGAGAAAAGATTCATAAAGGTTTCTTGCAAGAAAAATAGACATCGAGATAAAATGGTGCCAAGAGGCTGGTGCCTTTGCCATTGTTATCATTTGCAGTCTACTTACTGTTCTATAATAGAACTACCTACATGGAAAAATACATCGATTTAAATCGATCATTCACGCCGATCCTGAAGAACGGCGAATTCAACGAAGAGGAGGACGAACGTGATCTTTCTTTCGGATTTTTGGGGCGGTCTAATATAACGAAATGGGAACAACTGCTTCAACTTAACCGGGTCATAATTCTCGCGGAAGCCGGCGCAGGGAAAACTGCTGAGATTCGTATGGCAACTAAACGCCTTCGGGATGAAAATAAGAAAGCGTTTTTCTTACGCCTGGAGCAATTGAGTTTGAATTTTTCAGCTTCCTTCGAACTGGGGACTGAGACTGAATTTGAAGATTGGTTTTTATCTGATGAAGAGGGATGGTTTTTTCTTGATTCCGTGGACGAAGCGAGATTAGTTGCTCCAAAAAATTTCGAATCTGCTGTTCGAAATTTCGGAGCCAAACTTGCCGATAGAAAGCAACGAGCCCATGTTTATATTACAAGCCGTTTGACTGAATGGCGTCCCCAAGCGGACTTATCTTTAGTCAACAAACGACTGCCCTATGTTGAAGCCACAACTGCTCCTGAAGAGGAAAGTAAGGATCTCTTTCTTGATTCTGATGGGAAGTCCTCTGGTGAAATTAAGACCATTGAAAAAGACGGAAACTGGATTATTGAGCCCTCGGTCTTTTCTCTTCTTCCTTTAGATAAAGCCCAAATAAAAATGTTCTCCCAAGCGCATGGGGTCCAGCAAATTGATGCCTTTATTGATGCTATAGAGAAGGCAGAAGCTGATATTTTCTCCAGACGTCCTTTGGATTTGGTTGATTTGATAAGGTTTTGGAAAGACCACAAAAAGATCGCCAACCGAGCCAAACTTATAGAATTCAGCATAGAATCAAAACTTAAAGAGCACGATCCGGAGCGTGATACCGCATTTCCTTTGACAATCAAAGATGCGAGACTGGGCGCGGAAATGATCGCAGCGGCCGTAACTTTTCAGAAAAAAGACCGAATACTTGTTCCGGAACAAAATCCGGACCCAGCTATAAGAGATGGATCAATCGACGTCTCCAGCGTTTTAACTGATTGGAATTTTCTTAGCATTCGCGCCCTGTTACAACGCCCGATATTTGATAAAGCTATTTATGGGGCGGTGAGATTCCACCATCGTAGTGTCCGCGAATATCTTACCGCCAAATGGCTGAACAGGCTATTGATGGACGGAAAATCCCGGCGCGCAATTGAAAGCCTGTTTTTTAAAACTCTTTATGGTCAGAGACTCTTAGTGCCTTCGATGCGTCCAATTCTTGCGTGGCTAATTTTGTTCGATGATCGTATTCGGGAGAAAACGGCTGAAATGGCGCCCGAGGTCTTTATCCAAGGGGGTGATCCATCAGATCTGCCCTCCGAGATTCGAAAAAGAATGCTGGAACGATTTTGTGAGGTACATGCTGATCAAATATATGTGGGCCTCTCATTCGATTTATCCGAAGTTCGAAGGTTTTCCCATCCAGACCTCGATGATACAGTTAGTCATTTATTGGATATCTACTCGGCGCATAAGGAAATTCGCCAATTGCTCTTGAGGATTGTATGGCAGGGTGTGCTGAAAGGCTGTGCAGAAAAAGCTTTGGCGTTTGCCTTGGATGCTAGTGGCGACGTTTACACTCGGGTATACGGTATTCGAGCGTTAGCGGCTGCAGGATCGGATGTGCAGCAAGAACTGCTTATCAAGGATTTTTTAGGCGATCGCAGTCTACAAGAGGGACAGATTATAGGAGAAATGATAGATGCTTATGCTCCGAACAGACTTAACATCAATGAGGTACTATCTGTTGTTCAACATGTTCAAAGGTCGGAGGAATATGTAAGCACCTGGGTAGATTGGCATTTAAAAGAAGTCTGCCTGAAGAACTGCCCGGATAATGACCTTATTTCTTGGATTCGGGGCTTTTTGCCGCTCATTAAGCAGCCCCCGGTCATTGAACGACGGTATTTCGAGATCTCTCAAAAATACGGCTGGCTTCTCCCTCTTTCTTGCCTTCTCGCAGAGCGACTGGTCCAAATCCGACATCCGGATGTTTTGGACTCCCATGTTCTTGAAGTCATTTCCCTTTCCCAGATGGAACGTCACTTCGTCAATTTCTACTGGGAAAAACATTCTCTCGCCGAACTTGTTCCAAAATGGCCAGATTTGAATCGAGCACTCTTTTGGTTCGATGTCAGCTCGGCACGCAAGGCTCAGGATAAGAAGAAAGGAAAG
>JBBSAR010000499.1:0-3474 GCA_038252125.1 Desulfatiglandales bacterium | reverse complement strand
TTCCTTGATGGTGGTGGCCCCCACGCATCGCAACTCGCCCCTTGCCAAGGCCGGCTTGAGCATGTTGGAGGCATCCACGGCGCCCTCGGCGGCCCCCGCGCCCACGAGGGTGTGCATCTCGTCGATAAAAAGAATAATCTGGCCGTGGGAGTCCGTGACCTCCTTCAGTACGGCCTTGAGCCTGTCTTCAAACTCGCCCCTGTACTTTGCCCCCGCGATAAGCGACCCCATATCGAGCGCCACGACCCTCTTGTCCTTGAGGGTCTCAGGGATATCGCCCTGAATGATCCGCTGAGCCAGACCTTCCACAATGGCTGTTTTCCCCACGCCGGGCTCCCCTATCAGCACGGGGTTGTTTTTGGTCCTGCGGGAGAGGACCTGGATGATCCTTCGAATTTCATCGTCTCGACCGATCACGGGATCCAAATTCCCCTTGGCGGCCACCGCCGTAAGGTCCCGGCTAAAACGTTCCAGTGCCTGATACTTATCTTCCGGATTCTGGTCGGTGATCCTCTGTCCTCCTCGAATATCCACCAGCGCTTTGAGAATGGAATCTCTCGTAATTCCGGCCGACGCGAGAATCTTTGCCGCTTCGCCCCTTTTCTCATCCGTCACGGCCAGAAGGATATGCTCCAGGCTTACAAATTCATCCTTTACCTGCTCAGCTTCGGTAAAAGCCTGGTCAAGCACCGCCTTTGCCCTCGGGGATATATATGCCTGACCGATACTTGTGCCGGAGACTTTGGGGAGCTTGTGCAGCGCAGCGTCGAAGGCTTGAACGAGTTGATTCTGATTGGCCCCGATTTTTCCGAGAAGAGGAGGAATCACGCCCTCCGTCTGTTCCAGAATCGCCTTTACCAGATGTTCCGGTTCAATCTGCTGATGTCCCAGTTTTTCCGCTAATTGTTGGGATGCCTGAACGACTTCCTGTGATTTTAAGGTGAATTTATCAAATCGCATTTATTATGTTCCTCCATGAAATGGAATTGCAAAACAGACTGCTCTGTATCTTATTCAAAAACAATGGTACGAATGGCTTCATGATTCCGTATTTCGCTGCCAGGAAATTTGAATAGGATACATCGCTCTTTTGTTCATGCAAATGGAATAAAATTAAGCTTAATAATGAAGCTTGTCAAGACAGGCAGAGGGATGAAAAACAGGGGTGAGGCTTGTAAAATCAGGCAGGAGATGATATTTGATTTTTCTGGCAGGAGAAGACGTCGGGGAGTTGTGCACTGGGCTATTCTCTGACTACATAGAGAAACCGCGGGATAACAAAAGAGGATGTTCAGCAATGATACCGGAGACGGGTGCAATTCAACCATGCCTTATTCATATTGATAAAGAAGGGCGCTGGACCCATAAAGGCGCCGAGATGATTCGCCAAGACCTGATCCAGCTGTTCTACCGGAATATGGAGCTGGACCAGGAGGCGGGTCAGTATCTCATCAACTGGCAGGGAACAAAATGTTATGTGGATGTGGAGGATACGGCTTTTGTGGTTACCCGGGCAGTGCTTGAAGAGAAAACAGGAAATGGAAAACCCGGGTTCGTGCTTCATCTAAACGATGGCACAACGGAAACGCTCTTACCCGAAACCCTTTGCACGGGAGATCACCATGTCCTTTATTGCAGGATAAAGAACAAGACCTTTCCCGCCCGCTTTTTACGCCCTGCCTATTATCAGCTGGCCGGATATGTTGAAGAAGAAAACGGCAACTACGTTATCCGATTGGATGGCAGGAGCTATCCGATCAAACCACGCTGCCCCGAACCGAAAAAGTAATCGCTTTCAGGTCGATGCCGTGGACGGAAAAGATCTCTGAAACGGTTACTCACCACTCTCTGACATGGGTCGCAGGATTTCAATTTTTGCATTCTTCTTCAGATTCTGGAGCCATATTTCAAAAACACGCCTGTGGGATGTCTCCGCAAGGGTGTTGCGGAATTGCTCCTTTTCCTCTTCGAATTTCTTCTCATCGATTCCCTGGCTTGCGTCCCACCTGATCACAAAAGTCCCCTGAGGGTTTCCAAAGACGTTTTCAGGGTACCTCTTCTCGGGACCAAGGCCGAAAGCCATTTCACTTAGTTCCGGGGCATACCCTATTTTCGGAAACGGGTCCCTACGGCTGAAAAAGCCGGTTGTCTCCGCCGGCCTGTCCTTTTCTTTGGCCGGTTCTTCCCAGGATTTCCCTCCCTTGAGCTCCTTCAGATAGTTTTCAGCCTCGGCCCTCGCGGCTTTCTCCGCCTCGGCCGCGATATAATTTTCTTTTACACGTTCTTCCACGTCTTTGAGCTCCGGAATGAAGGATTCCCGGCTATCGGCCACCTGGAAAATATAGAATTTATCTCCAAGTCGGACCAGTTCGCCGGTCTCCCCCTTGCCAAGGGCGAACAGGGATTCACCCATTTTTTCACTCTCATTGATGCCCGGAATGGATGCGCCAGTGGAAAAATAATCCGAGACCTTTACATCAAACCCCTGCTCTTTGCCGAAGCTGGATAGATCCACATCATAGGGCATCTGATCTGTTAAGTTCAGCCCTTTTTCATGCGCGAGCTCCGCGGATATATTATTGGTAATGGCTTCTAAGATTTCTTGCCTTACCTCTTCGATCGGTTTGGTTCGCGCCTCTTTAATCTCTTCCACCTTGATGATATGCAAGCCGAACGGGGTTTGCACGATGTCGCTGATTTCTCCCTCTTTCAGCGCGTACGCCGCATTTTCAAAGGCGGGAACCATTTTGCCTTTCTCAAAGAAGCCTAAATCTCCACCCTTTTCCTTTGTCGGCCCCTCGGAATACTTCTTGGCAAGTTCAGCAAAATCCTCCCCTTTCTTTGCCATCGCAAGGACCGACTCCGCCTTTTTCCTGACTTTCGCCGTTTCCTCTTCGCCGGCGTTCTCTTTTAATTTAAAAAGGATATGCCTTGCTCTTACTTTCTTAGGTTCCGTGAATCTCTCGCGGTTATATTCGTAATACCCTTCAATTTCCTTTTCCGCAATCTCCACTTTTCCTTTGAATCTTTCCGGATCAATTTCGATATAGGATACCTTTATCTGCTTCGGCAATCGGTATTGTTCCTTATTCTCCTTGAAATAGCTCTCAAGATCGGCCTGGGCAGTCTTGATTTCCTTTGTGTAATCAGCCGTTTTGAACGGTACAAAGCTTATCTTTATTTTCTGGTTCATAAAGGTGTAGTAATCTCGCACCTCCACGTCGGTTATATCCAGAAAGGCAAAAAGGAACTCGCGAAGCTTTTTGTCAATCAACTCCTGCCCCATGTTCAACTCAAAGTCCTCGGGATTCATTCGGTTGTAGCCCAGTAGAGACCGGTATCTGCCCACGTCGAATTGTCCATTCACCTGAAAAGCAGGGTAGCTCATGATTGCCTTCTGGATCTCACTTTCCGTTACATCCAGGCCCAGACGTCTGGCAGCCTGGGTCATCAACCGCTGGTTGACAAGATTTT
>JBBSAR010000498.1:0-3480 GCA_038252125.1 Desulfatiglandales bacterium | reverse complement strand
TATACGCTCAAAAGTCGTTGATCAAAGCTTATGCACGTTTTTCAACTTTCAGCTTTCACCTTTGAGCTTCCCGCTTCCCGCTTCCCGCTTTCCGCTTTGAATTCCCATTGCCATTTCCACAATTTCTGAAATATCCTTTATTTCCAGCTTCCCTTCCAGTTCCGCCGTGGCCACGCTGTCCTTGAAATTGAGGATGCAGTAGGGGCACGCCGTCGCGAGGATGTCGGCGCCCTGTTCCATGGCCTGCGCCACCAGGATGTCGGAAAACCGTTCCCCTTTCGGGGTTTCCATCCAAATTCTACCGCCGCCCCCTCCGCAGCAGAGACTGTTTTCCCGGGCATCCCGTTCATCCATCAAATCCAGTCCCGGAATGCTTTTCAAGACGTTTCGCGGTTCATCGTAAATGCCGTTATGCCGTCCCAGATAGCAGGGATCATGGTAAATCACCTTTTTATTCACCTCTCCCTTAAAGGCAATCTTTTCCCGCTTAATGAGCTCGGCAAGAACCTGCGTTACATGGACAACTTCAAAGTTTCCCCCCATTTCCGGGTAATCCTTTTTAAAGGTGGTATAGCAGTGGGGAGAGGTGGCAATGATCTTTCTTACGCCGCCTTTTTGAAACGCTTCGATATTGCTTTGGGCCAAAGACTCGAATACATCCCGGTTGCCCACCTTACGAACGCTTTCGCCGCAACAGCTTTCGCTGTTGCCCAGTGTCCCAAATGTAACGCCTGCTTCCTGGAGAATCCGTGCGGTGGCCCGGGCCACATTCGCCAAGCGACTGTCATAGGCCGGAACGCAGCAGGAAAAGTAGAGGGCCTCCTGTTCTCCGTTGAAGGGACTAATCCCCAAATCCCGGCTCCAGTCGGATCTCTTGTCCCGCTCGCCGCCCCAGGGATTGCCTTCACCGCTGAGCCCTCCCATGGCGCTTCGAAGGCTCGCCGGCGCCATGCGGTATTCGAAATTCAGGAGAATATTTCGAACAGAGCCCAGGACATCGGTAATCGCCACTCCGCGCGGGCAGCGGCTCACACAGAGATTGCACGTGGTACAGAGCCACCACCATGCATTCTCCAGATCCACCAGACCATATCGGGACTCGCAGATCATCCGGTGCGGCATGAAGGTCCGGACCGTATTCCAGGGGCAACTGGCCGTACAAAGGCCACACTGAAAGCAGAGTTTGAAGGCTTCGCCCCCGGCTTCCCGGATCAGGTCAATGGCTTCTTCCAAAGGCTCGACGGTTTCCAATCCTTACTCCTTAATGCATATACCGTCCCCCATCTACCACCAGGGTCTGTCCCGTGATAAAATCACTTTCCGGACAGGACAGAAAGAGGGCGGCGCCGGTGATGTCATCCGGCGTTCCCAGGCGTTTGAGGGGGGTCTTGGTTGTGTCGTATTTTTTCACGTCAGCGAGCGAACGGCTGGCTTCCGTGTCCGTAAAGCCCGGGGCCACGGCGTTGATGCAGATGTTATAAGGACCCAATTCAATAGCCAAGGCCCGGGTCAGGGCCAGAACGCCTCCCTTGGAAGACACGTAATGGACGAAACCGTGAGAACCGGTAAAGGCGGTTTCGGAGCAGAGGTTTACGATTTTGCCATAGGACTGCTGCTTCATGAAAGGGAACACGGCCCGCGTCGATAGGAAGGCGCCTTTGACATTCACCGCCATGACCCGGTCCCATTCATCCAGGGAAATTTCATCAAAGGGCTTCCTGACCAACCCGTCATAGATGGCCGCATTGTTGATGAGGATGTCGATCTTGCCGAATGCCGCCGTGGTTGCTTCCGCCATGGCCTTCGTATCCGCCTCGCCGGTCACATCTCCCTCAAAAAACCTTGCATCTCCGCCCAGTTCCTCGATGAGGGCCACGGTTTCTTTCATATCCTCCAGGTCCTTGTCCCTGAGAACAATATTCATGACCATGATCCGGGCCCCTTCCTCCGCCAAACGAAGCGCGAAGGCCCGACCCAAGCCGCGGGCCCCGCCGGTCACAACAGCCACCTTGTCCTTCAAACGCATGTTCCGTCTCCTCCGGGGATTGGTAGGGGCGAAAAATATTTCGCCCCTGCGCATTTTTACGTGGTTCCCCCGCTCCTGTTTGGGAGCGAAGGAACAAGAGCCTCTTTTTATTCGTGATATTCGTGTGATTCGTGGTGGAATCAGTATTCCGGCTTCCGCAGCCCGTAATCATCCGCGATGATCTGATAACAGTTGTAACTGGAACCCCGACCGATGGCGGGACCGCCCGCCACGCCCGAGGAACACATATACAGACCTTTGATAAAGGTCTTGAGACCGCCCGGCAGTCCTCGGAAACGACCGCTCTGAGATCCGCCGCAGTTGCCTTCCGACCAGCCGCCTTCCCGCATATCCAGATGGGTATCCTGGATATCGATGGGCGTGGCGACCCGTTCGGCGATAAGATTGTCTTTGGTCATGTTGGGGGCGTATTTCCGCCATTGTTTCATCATGTCATCCACGAACTCATCATGCAGCTGTCGCCATTCCTTTCTGGAGAAAAGGCGCGCAGGAGCGGTGAATTCTTCCACGTGAATGCTGTGTTTTCCCTTGGGAGCACGGGTGGGATCCCAGATGCTGTCGGGCGCCGTCAGGAGGTGAAACTTGGAAGGCATGCCCAGCAGAAAGATCTCGTGCATGTACTTGTCTTCGGTATACCCCAGATCCTTGGGGAGATAGTAGGTGCGCGGGGTGCAATTGACATCGGGATTATCCTTGGCTGCCGTATATTGGGGCAACTCATGGACAGCGATGGGTCCCCAGAAGAGTTGTGCGCGATCAAAGAAGTAGGTGTCCACTTTCCGCTTCATCGGCGTGGTAAGATGATCCGGGCCGATCATGCGGAGAAACAACTGAGGCGTGGCATTGTCGGATACCACCATCTGTTTGGCCTCAATCTCGGTGCCATCCAAGAGTTTGATGCCTTTTGCCCTGCCGTTATCGATCAAGAGTTTATCCACTTCAGAGTTGAGGAAATATTCCACGCCCAGTTTCTTGCCGGCCGAGACGAGGGAATCCGTAATGGACTGGGTGCCGCCTTTGGCAATGGCCGCCGTCTCCCATCCCAACACCAGGTGGAGCGTCGCAAAGGCAAACATGATACCCGGCACATCGTCGGGGTAAATGCCGCAGGAGGTGAGAAACCCCCTCATGGTCAGGATCCTGAGCTCGGGACTTTCAAAGACAAAGTGGGCCCATTCCTTGGCGGTCATGAAGTGCATGGAAGGATCAAAGCCCGTCTTGGGATCAAGCGTCAGTCTTTCCAGGGCATCCGGCACGCCATAAGGCGTAGGAACGGAATATCGGTATTCGTGAAATGCAGGCCGGATGTATTTATCGTATTTGTCGGTCCAGTACAGATAAGCCTCAGCGTCGGCCTTGGAGAAGCGGGCGATTTGATCGTACGTCTTCTTGACGTTTGTTGTGCTGTATTCCGTCTTTCCGGTCAGTGGGTC
>JBBSAR010000497.1:0-3486 GCA_038252125.1 Desulfatiglandales bacterium | reverse complement strand
GAGCAGGGTGCCTCCATGTCGATTGAGAAAGGCACAGACAGTTTCATACACCGATTTGGGCAATTGATTGCGGCAGGCCTTGAACTCCACATCGAGCCCTTCGCCCTTCGCGATCACTGCCTTTACTCTGTGTTCATCGGTGTTCATCAGTAGTTCACTCTTCCACGACGATGCGAACTTTGTTGGGGTCCTTGCCCTTGGTGAGTTGATCAGCGACGGCCGACACGATGGACCGGGCATAGCCCGCTGTTCGATTCACTTGTAGACCGTCTCGTTGCTCACATTCAGATATCTGCAAATGTCAGCGGCCGTCAGCCATTTCTCATCCATACCCTTCGTCCTTCGTTCATCATGTTTTCGGTAAAAGTCCGAAGGTCTACAGGAAACCCGAAATCCGGACGCAATACCGCAAATTAACCCCCCACAAACTACTTTGATGGCTTGCCAAAATCAAGCGTTTTGTGATTATAAATCCTGTCCCGGACCAGGGTGGGTTCGATGCCGCGGACCTGTGCGCACAAGCGTTGGTGGTTCCAGCAGGCCCACTTCAGGGCGCCGTAGACGAAGACCCGAAACCC
Organism: Desulfatiglandales bacterium; assembly: GCA_038252125.1. Taxonomy (GTDB): domain Bacteria; phylum Desulfobacterota; class DSM-4660; order Desulfatiglandales; family Desulfatiglandaceae; genus DUZB01. The sequence goes on along the minus strand of JBBSAR010000497.1, from coordinate 2,908 downwards.
AACAAAAGTGATAAGCAGGGCAATATTTTCCCACCAAATCATGAACTGTTCAGGCGTCGCCTTGAAGGAAGGTTTTTTGAAGATAAATGGGGAGACAGGCCAAAGTGACTACTTAACCTACTTATTCCATAGTCACTAAATTCAACCTTGTTATGTTGTGGAAGGACCGTAAGGATAGCAAAAGAAAGGGATGAAAAATGGAACGCAACATGCACCTCGCGGAAACCATCTGTTACTGTTTCGGTTATTTCGCCGATGATATCCGGAAGGACTTTGTGAAGAATGGTCGTTCCACCATCATGGAACGGATCCGTAACGAGAAGAAAGTTGGGGGATGTGATTGTGCCGCCAAAAATCCAAAAGGGCGGTGATGCCTCGCCGATGTTCGCCAGGTGGTGAACGGGGTGAAAGGCGGTCAGAAACCGAATCCAATCCCTACGCCGAAGATTACCCTCGGCTCTGTTTCAATGGTTTCGTCCAAAGGCCAGAGGTAGAGCTCGCGTCTCTCTATGATCGGATAGGCATATTTGATTCCATTCAGTTCACGCACCTCTTTTCCCACAACTCTGCCCGCAACCGTTATCTTCCTTCCTTTCGCATAGATGACGGGATCCAGAAATTCCGGCGCGGAAATGATGAATCTGCCCTTTGATTTGTCCTCTCCGTTCGGTTTCTCTTTCGAATTGAGCGGACGCTGCAATACAATAAACAAGGTTTTGTCCGGGAGGTTCTCCGTTTCAATAATGTCGCCGCCCAAGAGCACGGTCTTCCCTCGAAAGGCCTCCGGATTTTTCAACAGGTCTTCGAAGGAGAGGTTTTGATCCACCTCTTTTAAGATTTCGGGAGAGATGGCGGCTCCGCAACCGCAGAACCACAACAGGCTCAGCGCTGCAATCCATTTAAGAAATCGATTGTGTCCGATGATCCTCATTATTTTGCCCTTCCTTGATTGTCACGTACCCCGGTGGATATTGCCACTAATTCCTGAATGAGAAAACCCCGTCATCTGAAAAACTGGAAGATGTACCGGCCGGCCATGAAAGTGATGATCAGCCCCAGCATGAGCTTGATGAATTTCTGAGGAACATACTTTTGAAGCCTCGCCCCGCAGTACATGCCGGCAAACCCGCCGGCCCCGAAGAGAATTCCCAAAAGCCAGTCCGGTTTTGTGGAAAGCTCTCCCGCTACGGGAATTACACTGTAGAAGAACACCCCGGCAATGGAGGTCAGGAAGGTTCCCATAAGGGCGGCGCCCGCTACTGTGTAGACCGGCAGGTTAAAAACGGCCACGCAGAAAGGCGCGATGATGGCGCCCCCGCCGATTCCGTAAGTCCCTCCGATGATGCCCACCACAAAGGCCAGGGAGAGCATGCCGATGGTGTGGAAGGAAAACCGTTGCCCCCAGAACTCATATTCCACCTTTGAAAGCGAGAAGGAGATGGTTTTGATCACGGCTTCACGGGGAAGCCCGGAGGAGAGCCGCCTTTTACGGGAGTCCTTGAGCCCTTTAGCATGCTGGTTGAATTTGTCCTCCAGTGCCTTCATCTTTTTTTTCCCGCTCTGGGACCGCGGTGTCATCTCGTACAGGAGGCGGACTCCAATATAGAGGAGCACGCATCCCACAAAGAGTTTAAAGGTTTTCGGGTCCGGCAGATACAGAACCCGCAGATAATATCCGATAAACACGCCCGGAAGGGTGCCGACGATCACAATCCAGGCCAGAGGCCAGGCCATGCGGCCCTCTTTCAGGTAGCGGTAGACCCCACTGGGAATGGCCACGATGTTGAAGACGAAATTGGTGGCGCTCACCGAGGGAGAGGTGAACCGGAGAAAACTCATCTGAAAGGGCAGCAAAAGAAAAGCCCCCGAGATCCCGCCCATGGATGTGAAAAAAGAAACCACAAAGGCCACCAGTGGAGGCAGAAAGAACCATGTATCCACCCCCGAGACCTCGAAATGCACAAAAAAAGACTCCATATGCTTATCACAACCTCTCGGCAGCCAAAATGGGTTTTTAACGTTCACCTATTTAATTCTTTAAACAACCGGAAGCGGAAAATCTTGCGCGTGAAAGCTTTTTTTTTCTAAAGAAAAGTGCAGGAGAAAATCGTCACAGGGGTCCTTCTTAATATTTCAAAAGGTGAAAACCTTGTCGGCTTCCATGGAGAGTTCGTAAAGGTCATCCATCCAACCGATGGGGCAACTGCTCGATCCCACAAGACCGTGGGCTTTCATGCAGACACCTCAGACATAGAAATCGCCTTCAAACTTCTCCATCTGGTCCATTACATTGAATTCTTCGCTGCCGCTCTTCTCAAACATCACCCCTTTGCCCAGCATGAACACGCTCACCTCATCGCCCTTCTGAACTCCCACATTGGCCAGCCGCATGGCATTGTAAATGGATTCCCCATCGTCGGTCGAGATGATAAACAGGACTTTCATGGCATTTTCTTCTCCTTTTGGAATTTTCATTTATATTTATATCCCCTCCTTGAACCACGACTGCATGAGCGGGTCTCCAGCCTGTATTAGATCCTTGATTTCGTTGCCCAAGAATTCTATCAAATCGGGAGTCATAAAAGCAATACCCTTGAATGAAATCCATTCACGGGTATTGGTCATAGGAGCATCCTCTGGTCGGCGCACTTTTTACAAATGGATCAGCCGTGTCCGGGCCGATGACCAGGTGAGATGTTGCGTAATGGCGGGAAGAATGGGAGATACGACCCAATTGTCCGCCATCACGATGAAACCTGAAAGCCCCAGCAGACCGACAACATTTTTATTTTTCATTTTCTAAAACTCCTTTAACGCTTTGATTGATTTTTCAAGATGACAAATAACGTTATATGCCTATTTATACATGTATGACGCTGAAAATGGATTTTGGTTTCAAAAAAAATAG
>JBBSAR010000496.1:0-3492 GCA_038252125.1 Desulfatiglandales bacterium | reverse complement strand
GGCCTGCTGGTGAACAAATACCTTCAAGGTACGAAATACCCGGACATGTTCGGCGGAGGAGACTGCATCTATTTTCAGGATAAACCTCTGAACAAGGTCGGAGTCTATGCCGTACGGCAGAACCCGGTACTGGTACACAACCTCATGGCGCGGCTGGAAGGGAGTGGCGGTGCACTTCAACCCTTTGATCCGGGCGGCGATTACCTCCTGATCTTCAACATGGGCGACGGCGCCGGCATTTTCAAGAAAAAATGGCTTACCCTCAGCGGCAGGCTTGCCTTCATGATCAAAGATTACATAGACAGGAGATTCATGCGAAAGTTTCAGGCCATTGAATGATTCGAAAACCCCTATGTGGATTCTGAGGAAAGCGATGAGCAAAACGCTTCATATTGACAGCGGCGACATTGCGGGCAAAAGTCTGGTAGAGGCGGGACTTGCAGGCGAAGTATTTGCTATATCATTTTCCGGAAAATGAAATCAAACGCCTTTAGAGCACAAACCCTTCCAGGTCTTTCGCTATGGTCAGGTAGAAGACCGTGCTTTTGCCGGGTTCCGAGCTGACCCGAATTTCTCCCCCATGGCGGTGCGCCACTTCCCGGACGATGTTGAGGCCGAGTCCCGCGCCCTCAATCCCTCCCGAGCCGGCATTTCGCTCAAATAGCCCGAATATCTTTTCTTTATTTTCCGGTTGGATGCCCATGCCGTTATCCGCAACGGAAAGGATATGGAACTGCTCGGTGGATTCATGCCCTATCCGGATTCTGCTCAGGTGGGCACCTCCATATTTCAGAGCATTATCCACAAGATTGCGCAAAGCGCGGATAAACGACAATTGATCGCCATAAATCTCAATGGAGTCAGGAGGTTCAATCCATTCTATTCCCCGCACGCTGAGGCGGGCGGAGAATTCGTCTTTGATCATCCGAAACATCCTGTTGATATTGATTTTCTCTACTTCCAACGGGGCTTCTTTACTGACAATGTAATGGTTTATCTTCTCCACAAGCGTGGCGATATGCTCGCAGGCCTTGACGATCTGGTCGCAGTAAGTTTGGCCTTTTTCATCAACGATCTCCCCATATTTTTTTTGCAGCAATTTCGACAGCCCGTAAATTCCGACGGTCGGGCTCTTGAGATCATGTACGACTGAATAGGCAAATCGTTTAAGGTCCTCCGAACTTATATATAGGGCATTTTCGGCTTTTCGGCGCTCCTCGATTTCCGTTTTCAGGTGTTCGTTGGCAAGCGCCAATTCGAGGGTCCGCTCCCGGACTCTCTCTTCTAACTCCTCTTTTGCTTTAGCCAAAGCTTCCTGGGTGCGCACCCGCTGAATAGCGGTTCCGAGTCCCATGGCCGCTCTCTCCAAAATCTCCACATCTTCCAGCGGGATCATGTCTTCTCTATGGTCGGCCACGTGTATCAGTCCCACAACCTGGTTCTCGAGGCGAATCGGCAACAACGCAACGGACTCGTATCCAAAACGGTTGCACACGTTGCGGGTGGCGCCTTTTTGGTCTTCCCCCACATTGGCGAGGAAGCGGGTGGTCCCGTTAAGATAAAATGAGCCATAGGGAGTGAAACATTCCGAATCCGGGTCGATGTTCTGCGTAATCACATTGATACACATACACTGGTCGGTCTTAATCGAAAGCGGGCTTTCCAGTTCATAAAACTCATGACTAAATCCATAATACGCCTGATAAGGAATATTGCCCCGCTTATCCAGGATACGAATACCCGCCGCAACGCAGCCGGTAAACTGTTTGATCTCTTCCAACGATTCCTGCAGCAGAACCGGCATCACATTGTTTTTGTTGCCGATCTCAAGAAAGCGGTGCGACAGCTTCAAGGCCCGTTGATTATGTGTGCGCTTGCTGATATCGCGGGTGATCCCCCGGTAACCCAATAGTCTGTCGTGCTCGTTAATAATGGGAACGGCACTGGTCTCCAAAATCACTTCATGACCGTGTTTATGAAAAAGCCAAGTCGCCACCCCGGATACGGGCGACCGATTTTTCGCCCTCTCGAATATGGCGGATCGTTGGGATTCCTTGTCATGTTCCGCAAACAGGTCGTAGAAGTAAAGACCGACGATCTCCTCCGGCTCATATCCCAGTATCCTTTCGACTATGGGATTGGAGTAGGTGTACTTTCCTTCCATGTCCATTTCCCATATCCAGTCCGAGGTGCATTCGGCCAGGTCCTTGAAGCGCTTTCCGTTTTGTTCAAGGATTCCTGAAGCTTCTTCTCACGAACAACCTTTTGGACGGCGCCGGGCAGCAGGGCAAAAAATTCGCCCGCCTTGACCAAGTAGTCGGAGGCGCCCAGTTTCATCGCCTGCACGGCCACCTGCTCGTCTCCCTGCCCGGTAATGATAATAACCGGGATATTCTCGTGTTGTGATTTGAAGGTTTTTAAGAACTCGATTCCGTCCATCCCGGGCATGCGATAATCCGCGATCACGACATCCGGAGCAATGCCGTCCATCCCGGCTATAAAGGAGTTCGCCTCGGCAAAATGCTCTATGGAGACACCCGGGATAGCCTTTTCAATCGTTCTTTTCATGAGATGAAAGTGGGCTTCCTCATCTTCCACAATCACTATTTTAATCGTTTCCATGGGCTCCTTCACACAAGGCAAAGAATTTCAATCTGTTAGAATAGGGGATTCGTTGAGCAGCACCCAATACTTATCGATTTGCTTGATCCTGTCCTCAAATTCCTTGTAACCCACCGGTTTGACGAGATAGCTGTTCACATAGTGATTATAACACCGGGCGATATCGCTTTCTTGTGCGGAGGTGGTAAGCATAATCACGGATATCCTCTTCAAAACGGGATGCTCCTTCACCTGTTTCAACACCTCTATTCCATCGATGCCCGGCAGTTTGATGTCCAGCAGAATCAAGCACGGGGCGCCATATCTCTCCTTGTCCGAATACGTTCCTCGGTTGAACAGGTAATCCAATGCCTCCTCGCCATTGCCGACAACGTCAATCCGGTTCACGTTGCCGGCCTTTCGGATCGCCCGTTTGGTCAGTTCCGCATGGGCCTCCTCGTCTTCCACAAGCAGGATGGTGGAGCATTTTACACCAATCATGAATCACTCTCCTCGTCGCTAAGGGTGAAAAAAAAGGTGCTTCCCTTCCCCGGCGCCGATGTCAACCAGATGCTCCCTCCATGATGCTCGATGATCCGCTGCACAATGGTCAGACCGATGCCGGTGCCTTCGCCGGTTCTGACGGCCGAAGGGAGCCTTTGAAAGATCTGGAAAACCTTCTCGAAGTACTTTTTGTCAATACCAATACCGTTATCTCTGACAAAGAAAGTCTTCCGACCGTCTCGTTCCGACGCGCCGATCTGAATGCGGGGCGTGGGGTTTGCCACGCCGATATACTTGACGGCGTTGGAAAGCAAATTGTCCATAACCTGAACCAGTCGTTTTCTATCACCATACACGGCCGGGAGGTTTTCGTCCACTGTGACGGCG
>JBBSAR010000495.1:0-3494 GCA_038252125.1 Desulfatiglandales bacterium | reverse complement strand
TTACAACCCTTCTCGGATCCAGCCTTAGACTGTCACCGGACCATGGATTCCTTCCCTTACGCGCAAGTTTTTTCACGACGCGCAACTTCCCGAAACGCGTAATGAGAATTTCTTCTCCTTTTTCAAGGGTCATTTTCATGATCTCAAGGACGGATTCAATCAGCAGAGAAGATTCATTCTTTGGAATCGCCATTCTTTGTTGAACGGCATTTATGAGATGCGCCTTGGTAATCGTCATGGTATCAAGGTCTCCACTGCGGGGTTTTGACTAACAAATCCCAAAAACATTTCTTTATGCGTTATAGATGTTGTTAATGTATCGGGAGTGAAGCGTATTGTCAACAACGCTTTACTGAGAAGTGTTTGCATTTTTTTGTAAAAGGACCTCGCGACGGTCGGTGCAAGTTTATCCAAGATGCGCCGGCAAAAAAGACGTCGTGACTCCATTTGTTCCATTATTTTCAAATAAAATACGAAAAATCATGCATTCTTTTCTTTTGCGTCTTATTCTTCGGGTTGTATCCTACAGGAAACCCCTTCCGGCCTGTACGCCAAGATCCGAACAAACAAAGAACTTTTTTAAACTATAAGGAAAAAACAATGACGCAGGTATTTGATAGATGATCCGAATCCAGAACATCAGACTGGCCTTTGACCATGGGCCTGATGCACTCAAAAAGGCGGTCCTTTGCCGACTGAGCATCTCCGAATCGGATTTGATACGGCTTGACATCGTTCGAAAATCTATCGATGCGCGGAAAAAAAATCGTATTTTATCCGTTTATACCGTAGACGTAAAGGTGAGAGATATCGCTTTCGTTTTGGCCGTAACCAAGGAAGACAATGCCATCGGCAGAACGCCCGATCTGGTCTACCGTTCCCCTTCTCCGGTACATTGGACGGGCTGTTCTCCCGTGGTCGTGGGAAGCGGCCCATGCGGTCTCTTTGCAGCACTGATCCTTGCACAGGCAGGATTGCGTCCCATCCTCGTCGAACGGGGCAGGGAGGTGGAATCCCGTATAAGGGATGTGCAACATTTCTGGCGAAAGGGAGAATTCAATCCCGAATCCAACGCCCTGTTCGGAGAAGGGGGCGCAGGAGCCTTTTCGGATGGCAAGCTGACCACCCAGATCAGGGACGGAAAAAACCGCATTCGAAAAGTCCTGGAGGAATTTGTCCGGGCCGGCGCCCCGCGGGAAATCCTGTTTGAGGCACGGCCCCACATCGGCACGGACAATCTCATCAAAATTGTGAAGAATCTCAGAAATTCCATTTTGGCTCTGGGTGGGCGGTTCCGTTTTGAAACCACGTTGACGGACGTCGTCGCTGAAAAAGGCAAGTTGCGCGGCGCAGTGGTCAACCATCAAGAAACTATCGCAACGAGCCACCTTGTTTTGGCGATTGGGCACAGTGCCAGGGACACTTTTCAAATGCTGCGGAGGAACGGCGTCCCCATGGAAGCCAAATCCTTTTCCATGGGCGTCCGCATAGAGCATCCGCAGCAGATGATAGACGAAAGCCAGTATGGGAGCTTCGCATCCCACCCCGCTTTAGGTCCTTCGGATTACAGGCTTGTTCACCATTGCACAAATGGCAGGACTGCCTACACGTTCTGCATGTGTCCCGGGGGACGGGTCATTGCCTCCTCCTCGGAATCCGGCGGTATTGTCACCAATGGTATGAGCCTTTACGCGCGCAACAGCCCGAATGCCAACAGCGCTTTGCTTGTGGTGGTCGGTCCTGCCGACTATGAAAACACAGGTCCCCTTTCCGGCGTGCTGTTCCAGCGCACCTGGGAGCAGAAAGCCTTTCGCGCCGGAGGCGGCAACTATTTTGCACCTGTCCAGCTCGTAGGTGATTTCCTCAGGGGAAGGGCATCCACCTCGGTGGGGAAAGTGATCCCGAGTTACACTCCGGGCACTACGCCCGGGAACCTGTCCTCATGCCTTCCGGACTTTGTGCTTCAGACGCTCAGGCTGGCCCTCCCCGCCATGGATAGAAAACTTCGAGGTTTTGGCATGGCCGATGCCGTTATGACCGCGATTGAATCAAGAAGTTCTTCCCCGGTAAGAATCCTGCGCGACAAAGAATTCCAGAGCATTTCGATCGAAGGGTTGTACCCCGCGGGAGAAGGGGCCGGCTATTCGGGAGGAATTGTTTCTTCGGCAGTAGATGGAATCAAAGTGGCGGAAGCCGTTACAGCCCAACACCGATAAGCGAAAATATCATCTCTTCCGCATCTGACGGAAAATCCGAATTCCTCATTGACAAAGAATAATTACATCTCTATAGTTCCACAGCTCAAGCAGAGAGGATCCGTTCCGTTGTTTTTCCCTTCTGGCTCGAATGCCCAAAAAAATAGGCCATGGGAAAATGGCTTGAAAGAACTGAATCAGTAAAACCTTTAGACTATTCAAGGACGTTTTCCTTGCTGAAACATCTCTTTTCTCCTTTCAAGATCAAACAGTGTGCGCTTAAGAACCGCATCGTCATGCCGAGCCTGGCGTCTTTTCTGATTGAGAATGATGGTTCCATTACGGATAATACGGTGGAACATTATAAACGACGCGCCGCGGGCGGACCGGCCATGGTCATCATGGAGGCATGCGCGGTTTCCCCTGAAGGCATCGTTTCTCCTCATCAAGCAAGAATCTTCGATGACCGGTTTGTTGAAGGGCTGGCTAAAATAGCCGCCGCCATGAAATCCGAAGGAGCCGTTCCCGCGCTACAGCTACACCACGGAGGGAGACAGGTATCATCAAAAGTGATCGGACGAAGACCGGTCGCCCCCTCGCCCCTGCCCTGCCCTGCCATTCGAGGAGAGGTGGATCCCCTGACGATCGAGGAAATCCAGGAACTGGTCATAAAATTCGGAGATTCCGCGACGAGAGCCATTGAGGCGGGATTCGAACTCATAGAAATCCATGGCGCTCACGGGTATCTGATCAATCAGTTTCTGTCCGGGTTTTCCAACATTCGGGAAGACCTATATGGTGGAGATCTACCCCGTAGGACACAGTTTGCCAGGGAGATTGTCCAGGAAGTAAGAAGACGCGTTGGCCCGGATTTTCCGATTTCATTCAAAATCAGCGCCATGGAGTTTGTTGAAAACGGGCTTGTGGTGGAAGACAGCATCCGGATACTGAAAATCCTGGTGGATGCAGGAATTGACGTCGTTCAGGTTTCGGCTGGAAACGACGCCACACCGGAATGGATATCTCAGCCCATGTTCATGAAAAAGGCCTGCCTGGCCGATTTTGCGGGGCAGATCAAAAAATCTTTGCCTATTCCGGTTATGGCCGTCGGGAGAATCAACGATCCTTTTATCGCTGAGGAGATCATATCAGAAGGAAAGGCGGATCTTGTCTGCATCGGAAGAGGCCTTCTGGCGGACCCGGAAATGCCTGTCAAAGCCAAAGAAGGGCGTTTTGACGACATACGGACATGCATCGCCTGCAACACATGCATGGTATCCATATTCCGTTATGGGCGTG
>JBBSAR010000494.1:0-3504 GCA_038252125.1 Desulfatiglandales bacterium | reverse complement strand
GTTTTCCATTCTTGCGCATCCGGCAGCAATACATCAAGATCGCCGGAGATTATTTCCATGATCTCCCTGCTGTCCGTATTGAATTCATACTCCCCGGGGAGCATTATGCCAAGAGTTTTTCGGGAACCATCCGGGAAAATGACTGAGCGACTGGTAACTTTTCCGTCAAAGTAAATATTTGCTTTTTTAATGATCGTCACGTGCTTAAATTCAGACATGAACCTCTCCTTTTGATTTCTCCATAGGTAGGGACGATCATCTCCAAAGACTACGTCTTGTAATCTTTCAGAATTTCATTAATTTTAAGGGCTTTTTCGATGAAATCGTTCCCCGCGATCAGGTGAATAATCTTCTCTCCATCCTCGTTTTTTTTCATTTCCAGCAGGTTAAAGCTCTCCATCATGGAAAGCACCTTGGCGATTTCCGCTTTTTCTTTCAGGAGCGCCTTGGACATGCCCTCAACGGTCTTCCCATAGGCAAGTTCCCCTTTGCCGTGTATGGAAAACAGATGGAGTATATGAGAGACCCCTTGAAAGGCGTCGGGACTTCCTGACGCCTTGTTTGTCGTGTCCTGAAGGCGGCCCGCTATGGCAATGAGGCATACGGATATCAGTTTTGGGGAATCGTCCATATATTTGTCAAAAACATCCTTGGGAATCTTAACCACTTCCACATTCCCAAGAGCGGTAGCGGTTGCCGTTCTGTTGTGGGCCGCTAAAACAAGCGCCATCTCCCCAAAGGCAGATTTCTCTTCCAAGATTGCCAGGACGACTTTCTCCCCTTTTCCCTTAACGGATATTTCAACACGTCCGCTTTTCACTATATACGCGGAATATCCTTTGGCGCCTTCGGAAAAAATGACGTCCCCATTTCCGTATTTCTCCACCAGAAAACCGGGATTCGTCATCTGAAATTCAATACCGGACTTTCCCCTTATATAGTCTATAAAAGGCGTGAATGTTTTTTCTGCCGTCATAATGCACCTCATCCGTTTTTGCTGGACCAGCCATTTCCTATCATCTTGCAATGCGCGGATCGCCGGATTGCAAAAATCCCACTATGGGTTCTTTCTCATCTGGCTCCGAAGTACTCTTATGTATCGCACACTCGAAAGAACAAGAGCGAGACCTATTCCTATGTATAACATCGCCAAATATGGTTTGGGAATCAAGGAATGTCGCAACAGGATTCCCATTGCAATCATCACCGCCACCATAATATAACTCTTCCAGGTTATGAAAGAGAAAACACACCTCGTTCCTTCCATGGGCAATATTCGTCCCAGATTTTTATCGACGATTTTCAAAAATCCGAAATGATGAACGACTAATGCTACAAGAATACCTATTCCTCCAAATAAGAATGACCCGTGAACGTGAAATGCATCCAGCCAGGAAACTGCCATAAACAAGAGCATGGTTCCCACACCAAACCACATAAAGCCCGCCAGAAACAGCAGGACATTCTTGTTTACGGCAGGCTTCATTTTGGTGGCTATCTTTCGAGTCATTATATCATTACATAGAGTATTCCAGGCGCGTCTCTCCGTCCTTTTCAAGTCATAATGCGTTTTAACATGGTTCCTATGTGAAATTTAAATGTTGTGGATCAGGTGTCAAGGCTACTCTTGACGCATATTATGGAATGGGGTAGTGGTGTACAATGTTTAGGGACCGTACCCTATTGTTTCTGAAACTGTGAAATTTGCCTTGAAATGGCCACAAGCTCCCCTTCTTCATCCCACAGCTCGCCATCTTCCTCCACGAAGCCTCCGGTTATGAAACGGGAGCGAAAAACGCATTTCAGCCATTTGGTTTTGGGAATGGTTCTGATGTTTACCGACATCTCTATGGTCGGGACCCAAGCGATGATGCCCTGGCTTGCAAGTACCGGTGGAGGAAAAGCGTCCGCCAACAGCAGGATCGAAAGCTGATCGAAGGGCCTGTCGTCTTTGAATTTTATCCATCCTTTCTGCTCCGATTTTTCCGCAAGATCGCCGGACATCCATCCCGCGCACCCAGGGTCCAACCGATCATCCACGTTGTGAAATATCGTATAACGGGGCATTTCCGGAATTGCGACACAATCCTTCAGAGGCGTAAGAAGGGGAGCGGGCTTTTCATATCGGTTTTCACCGGGAATCTCTCCTTCGGTACATGTCCCGATTGCTCGAACAGTTTCCTTTCCTTCTTGCTGAAGACTCGCCTCCCAACGTTCGAATTGCCTTGAAGACCCGATCTGTTTAACGGCCAGAAATGCCTCCCCCGGAACCGAGCGGGCAATAAAATTGGCCGTCAATATGACGAGCTCTTTCTTTCCGCTTTTCCGCAAAATAGCGTTGGCGAGCAGCGCCATGAGATAACCCCCATCGGGATTCCCGTTCACCGACCAGTTGTCGGTAATGATTCCAACGTAGGAAAAAGGTTCCTGACCCGTCAAAGAAATGTCCTGATCGAAGAGGTGTATAGCGGTCCCTTTCAGCGGACGTTCTCGTTCAAAGTTTGAATGAAATATTTCTTGCAAGAATACCTGGTTTTTCATACACCTGGAAACAGGCACAAGAACCTCTTGCCCTGTTTTTCGAGACTGTATGCCCTTTTTGCAGCGAAATTGCAAGAGGGAACACCTTCTCTCTTATAAACCTTTTTGCTAAACAGCAAACCTTTGGAGGGACCCATGAGCAAATTTATGCAGATCGACATTCGTATCATTCCCTTTTTTGAAAACCCCTTTGGAAAAAGTTTTCCAAACATCACGGAACTCCTGCGAAGATTGTCTTATATGGAAATCCTGAAAAAGGACATTACCTTCTACGATCTCATCGACACCATGGAGACAATCATGGAACACCCGGACACCCCGAAAGAGATCAAAGAAAGGATTGCACCAACCGTCCGAAAGATGCAGCAACTCAAGGAGACGGCACGGGAATACCTTCTGGCAAGGAAACTAAACGACCTGGACCGTGTCTTATACCAAATAGAAGACCAGTTTGAAGATCTGGAAGGGTCAATTTGAAAGACATATGGCTGTTTGAACCAATAAACGGGGGAGGAAAAATCATGGGGAAAAAAATAACCTGTTCCTTTTTTATCTTTACATTCGTGGCGCTGACCATCGCCTGTTCTCCGTCGGCGGCAGGCCAGTTTGATAGTTTTCTGAACAGCTTGAAACAGGCGGCCGGTCAGAGCGCCGCCCTCAGTACCGACGAAATGGTTTCCGGCCTGAAGGAAGCCCTTGAAACCGGCACGGATAAAGCGGTTGCCGTCCTTGAAAAACCGGGGGCGTATTCGCTGAACCCCGAAGTGAAGATTCCCCTTCCCGAATCGGTCCAGAAAATCAAAGGGGTTCTCCAGGCCGTGGGATTTGGTCCCCAGTTGGAGGCCTTTGACAAGAGCATGAACACGGCGGCTGAGACGGCCGCCCCTAAGGCAAAGGCCATCTTCTTGGACAGTATCAAAAAAATGTCCATTTCCGATGCCGAAAAAATCCTCAAGGGCGGTG
>JBBSAR010000493.1:0-3512 GCA_038252125.1 Desulfatiglandales bacterium | reverse complement strand
GGTAGGTTTTCTGATATTCAGGTTCGCTGATCAGTTCGCCATTTACGTAGGCAACCTTCAGATTCTTGTTGGAAGTAAAAGAGTATCCGAAATAAAATACAAAAACGACGGCAATAATGGCTATCAGCACCTTAATAAGCCACGATTTGGCATGCTTTCTCATGAGGCTCAGAAGCATTTAGAGTTCCTCCACACAGTTAGAAAATATTTATGCCTGCAAATTCAAACGATTCAAAAACGCTCGGGAAAATTGGGCGTTACCAATAACATGATCTGCAACGGATGTAAACGACATTCATACGAGACGTTCTTTTTTGACTATCAGCTTGTGAATTTGTTGTGGTTGTGATACGCTCGCCTTACCATATAAAAAATGAATATGGGTTACTGAAATCCTTTTTCGCCTACAATTATTTCAGATTTCGGGAATTTGCCATGGCTAAAGAATTCTGGACGGTAAGAGAGGTATTGGACTTTTTCGAGGTCGATGAACAGTTTCTCAAGATTCTCGAGGAAGAAAGCATTGTATGCGCCACCTGCGAGGATGATAATCTACCCGCAAGGAAATTCTCTACAGTGGAAATGGAGAAATTGCGGGTGGCCAAAATGCTGGTGGAGGAGTTGGAAGTGAACCTGCCGGGCGTTGAAATCATCCTGCAAATGAGGCGCAATATGATTGAGATGAGAAAGCAATTCGACGCCATTCTTGCCGATCTGTCAAGGCACGTACGGACCCGTCTGGATGCAGGCCGCTGACATTGAGAACAGATCCGACAACCTATAATTTTATTTCAGCCCTCACATCCTCCCCATAAAGCCGGTCCATTTTCTTGATGGCTTCAAGCACCTCGCTGTCTTCCGTTTTCGGCAACGTGACAAACAGTCTTACCATCAGGTTGCCGCATTCCTTGGTTTTCAGATTGACCGCCCCTTTTCCTTTCAGCCGAAGTGTCTGGCCATTTTGGCTTCCAGCCGGGATTTTCAGATTGACCGGGCCGTCCACGGTGGGGATATTGATTGTTCCACCAGCCATTGCCTCGCTCAGGGTTACAGGCACGTCCATTAGCAGATTATCCCCCTCTCTCTTCAGAAAAGGGTGCTGTCTCAGATGAATGATCAGATAGAGGTCTCCGGGATTGCCCCCGTTGGCCCCCGGTTCCCCCTTGCCCGCAACACGAACCTTGGAGCCCTCTTTTACACCGCTGGGAATAACCACCCTGATCTTCTCCGTCCCAACCACCTGAACGCTGCCCCCGCACTGCGTGCACGGTTTACCGATCTGGCCATGTCCGTGGCAATGGGGGCATGGTTTGGTAAAATGCATGGGGCCGTTTGCCACATCCTGCCTGCCTGACCCTCCGCAGTAAGGACAGGTGCTGATTGTGGCGCCCGGTTCATTCCCTGTTCCCTTGCATCTCTGACAGGTTGTCGGTTTCTGCATGGAAAGTTCGGTGTCAAATCCTTTCAGGGCTGAAAGAAGATCGATCGTCATATCATGCTGAATATCCCGCCCCCGTGAAGGTCCGGCAGTCCTGAATCCTCCCCCGCCTGCCCGTCCGCTAAAGATATCTCCGAAAATATCCTCGTAATTCTGATATTGTCCAAAACCTTCCCCGCCGTATCCCGGTTGCTCTTGTTGGAAAGAGCTCCACTTGGAATATTCTCGCGCCTTTTCCGAGTCAAATCCGGCTCGCAGCCCTTCTTCCCCGAATTCATCGTAGAGTTTTCTCTTTTCCTCATTGCCAAGGCAATCGTAGGCCCCGGAAATCTCCTTGAATTTCCGCTCTGCGTCCTTGTTCCCCGGATTGATGTCAGGGTGCCATTTCCTGGCCAGTTTGCGGTAGGCCTTTTTTATTTGCTCTTTGGATGTGTCTTTGGATACACCTAAAATTTTATAAAAATCTTCTGCCATGAAATTCTACCACCTGTTCAACGGTCTGTTTGATCCGAAGGAATTCTCGCAAGAATATACCATGCCCTCGCGGAATGTCAAATTTTAAGGATGCCGGACTCTCGGAATAACATCTTGCCTTGCACATGGTAATCATGTAGAATTATTGGTTGTGTTTATTAGAAGAATAATATTTCAATAAAATTTGCATCCAAAGGAAAACAATCGGCGACCTGTCGAAGAAATGAAGATGTATCAACAAATGGCGACTGTTAAAAATCCCCATGCTCCCATCCTGCTTGTCGACGACGATCCTCTGATCCACAAGCTGATCCTTAAATATTTGAAAGATTGGGATGTGGAATCCGTATATTCCGCAAAAGAGGCGCTCGAAGCCCTGCAGAGCAAAAACTTTGTCATTGTGATTACGGATTTGAAAATGCCCGGGATGAGCGGCATTGATCTCCTGAAAGAAATCAAGGCCACATACAGCCACCGTGTTCAGGTCATTGTAATCACCGTTTCCGATCAGTTGGAAGATTTTTTCAATGCCCTGCATGGGGGTGCGAACGATTTCCTCCTGAAGCCGTTTCAAAAACAAGATCTGATCGAGGTCCTCGAACACACCCTGTCCAGAATCAACCGGTGGAAAAAAACCATGGCTTCTCTCCTTGAAGGGAGAGGGGCAGAGTAAAAATTACAGGTTTCCCTTCCCTGCCCTCTCTATTTCCTGAATCTGATTTCGCAGGAACCCCAGTTCAGAACAGCAGGGAAGTCCCCCAAGGGATTTCGCTTTTAATACCGCTCTCAATACCGCCTGTTCCACGGCCCTTGCCGCGAGCATTCCCGCCACGTTAATATCCGCCTCCACCTCGCCGGTTGCCAGGGCAAAAATGGTATCGCCATCCAGCATGGTATGGGAAGGCCTCATGGTTCTTGCCAGGCCGTCATGGGACATGGAGGCAAGCTTGCCGGTCTGGGATTTTGTAAATTTTCCATTTGTGACAACCATGCCGATGGTGGTATTGCCTCCGAAAGAAATACCCCCGCCCACAAACTGTTCAAGCATGATTTTTTCGGTATCCAGGAAGGCGCTCCTGTCCTTGCTCAAAACTCCGGCCAGGATGGCGCCTGTCTTCGGATGGATGACATCGCCAAGACAATTTACCGCAATTACGGCCCCCAGTTTCAATCCCCCCGCCTGAAAACAGCAGGTCCCGAGCCCGCTCTTCATGCATTGTTCCACACCCAAAATCTTTCCTACGGAGGCCCCCGCTCCCGCTCCCACGTCCCCCTCGGCGCATCCGCTATTGCCGGCATTCAGACAGGCCTGATACCCCATCTTCCTGTCCGGTCGTACTTTGTGATTCCCAATCGCCAGATCGAACAAAACCGCCCCGCACACGATGGGGACTCTCGTGACGCCCGCATCAAAACCCACGTTCCGCTCCTCTAAAAATTCCATGACGCCGGTTGCCGCGTCCAGTCCAAATGCACTCCCACCGGCAAGAAGAACCGCATGAATCCGCTGAACCAAATTGACCGGATCCAGCAGGTCGGTTTCCCTGGTTCCCGGCGCTCCGCCCCGGACGTCCACCCCCGCGGCAACCCCCTTTTCCGC
>JBBSAR010000492.1:0-3518 GCA_038252125.1 Desulfatiglandales bacterium | reverse complement strand
TGTACAAAATCCAACCCTAACGCTATATTATTTAAAGGAAAAAGGGTAGCAGTTTCCTTTTTTGCTCAGATTCTGCCAAGGGGGATGGAATCCCGTTCCCACCCCTGCTTCGCATGGCCCTTGAGGCCATGCGAAGAAACCTCTTCTCTTTTTTTTATCTCTGATTTATTCCTTTTAGACCCATGGCTCGGTTATGAAGAACCGGAACAGGAATTGTTGTGCGATTTTCACTTGACATGAAAGCAATATCTCTGTAGTTACATTATAGCCATATTTTAAACTGGATGATAATGACTAAATAGGGATTTTGTACTTTTCAAAGAGAGGTTACTGAATGAGATTAAAAGATAAAATCGCATTGGTTACCGGCAGCAGCCGGGGTGTGGGGAGGGCGGTCGCCCTTGGCTTTGCTGAAGAAGGCGCAAAGGTAGTGGTGAACTATACCTCCAATGAAAAGGCCGCCGATGAGGTAGTGAAAGCGGTTCAAGCCTTTGGGAGTGAGGCTATCGCGGTTAAAGCGGACGTGGCAAAAAAAGAAGATGTGGAAAAGCTGGTCGGCGCCGCTGTGGATACATTTGGAAGGCTGGATATTCTGGTAAACAATGCGGGATTCACCCGCCCATCTTTGATGCTGAAGATGACCGAGGACCAGTGGGACCAGGTAGTGGATATCCATCTGAAAGGTGCATTTCTCTGCGCCCAGGCCGCCGGAATCCACATGAAAGAACAGAACAGCGGAAAAATCATCAACGTTACATCCGTGGCAGGTCTCGTGGGGACGGTAGGGCAGGTCAATTACAGTGCGGCAAAAGGAGGGCTTCTCAGCCTGACCAAATCCATTGCGCGCGAACTTGCTCGATATAATATCTGCTGCAATGTCATATCACTGGGTATTGTGGCCACCGATATGACCGAAAAAATTCGATCAGATGAAAAGCTGAAAGAAATCTATATGAACAGAATTCTTTTGAAGCGTTTTGCCGAGCCCAAGGACATTTCTCCGGCCTTCGTATTTCTGGCTTCCGATGGCAGCGATTATATCACAGGTCAACTGCTCTGTGTTGACGGGGGCTATGGGATGATTTAGCCGAAGGTCAATAGGACAATCACCTATCAAACAATAAGGAGGACAAAAATGGGAGTACCCGATAAGATTCAAACCTGGCAGATGGTCCAGCCCACAACGCGTAACAGAGAAACCGGCGAGGTAACGCCGGGCAAACTTCAAAAAACAGAAATTCCCGTCCCTGATCTACCACCGGGAAACGTGCTGGTGGAAGTGGCCGGTTGCGGTGTTTGCCACACAGACCTGGGATATTTTTACGATGGCGTTCCGACGGTTTCAACGCCCCCTTTGACATTGGGGCATGAAATTTCAGGAACGGTAGTGGCCGGGGACGAGGCATGGATCGGAAAGGAAGTAATCATCCCCGCCGTAATGCCGTGTCGAAAATGCCTGTTGTGCAAGACCGGCCGGGGAAACCGGTGCCTCGATCAGAAAATGCCCGGCAACAGTATCGGTCTCTATGGTGGTTTTTCAAGCCATATCCCCGTGCCCAGCATCGATCTTTGCGAAGTCAAAGACCGAGGTGATATGCCCCTCTCCCACCTGGCCGTTGTTGCTGATGCCGCAACCACGCCCTACCAGGCTGCAAAAAGGGCCGATCTACAGCCGGGCGACAACGTGGTAGTCGTTGGAATCACCGGCGGCGTGGGTCAGTATGTTGGACAGGTCGCCAAGGCATTAGGGGCAAAAACCGTAGTTGGAATCGCACGAAGTCAGGAAAAACTGGACAGGGCACTCAATTTCGGCGCCGACTTTGTCATCAATTCCACCGACAAGGATGCAAGAGCTGTGTCCAAAGAATTCAAGGGGCTATGCAAGGCAAACGGCCTACCCAACTTTGGATGGAAGATCTTTGAAGTGACCGGCGCGAAGGGAGGACAGGAGATCGCGCTGAGTTTGCTGGGATTCACCGGCAAGCTGATTGTGGTGGGATTCGGCCTTGCAAAGACCGAATACGCAATTGGCCGTCTGATGGCCTTTGACGCCGATATCATCGGCACATGGGGATGCCTTCCGGAGTATTACCCCGTTGTCCTGAATATGGCCCTGAGCGGGAAGATCAATGTGGAAAAGTTTGTTGAAACCCGTCCTATGAGCACCATTGCCGAGACATTTGCGGAGGCCCATAAGACACCGCCCATGAAACGCATCGTGCTGATCCCTGATTTTTAGGGATTGTTTCCGGTCGACTGCAAGAAACAGACAACATGAAACCAAAATAGAGAGAAGAAGCAAAGGAGATAAGAATATGGCCTTAGAATGGATGCCGAGAGAAAATGAAATCAAGGATCACGCGCTTCACACGGATGGTCACTGGGGAACGGAAGCTCCCTGCGTGGTCTACGAAAAACGCCCCTTGGCAGATCCCAAGGGAGGCGTGGTGGATGGACTTTACGTCGCCTGGATTCGGTTGAACAATCCCAAACAATACAACTCCTATACGACGGAGATGGTTAAAGGCGTCATCGCGGGTTTTGAAAACGCCTCCTTGGACCGCGGCGTGGTTGCTGTCGTGTTCACAGGTACGGGCCCCTTCGCCTTTTGTACAGGTGGAAATACCAAGGAATACAGCGAATTTTATAGCCTGCGCTGCGATGAATACGGGCAGTACATGGAACTGTTCAATCACATGGTGGATGCCATTTTGGCCTGCAAAAAACCGGTTATCTGCAGAGTGAACGGCATGAGGGTTGCCGGTGGTCAGGAAATCGGCATGGCCTGCGACCTGGCCATTTCATCCGATTTGGCCATTTTCGGCCAGGCAGGTCCCAAGCACGGTTCCGCTCCCGTGGGCGGGGCCTCGGACTTCCTCCCCTGGTATCTCAGCATAGAGGACGCAATGTGGAACTGTGTTTCCTGTGAAATGTGGTCCGCCTACAAGATGAAAATGAAAAACCTCATCAGCAAATGCGTGCCGGTTCTGAAGGTGGATGGCCAGTGGGTGAGGAATCCCCTGATCATTACCGACAGGTATGTTGAAGATGGGGAAATCGTCTATGGCGAATACAAGAAGGGCGATGAAGCCAAAGAGGCACGGGCCTTTGTCAAGGAACATCAGGCCAACGCCGACTTCGAATTGTTGGACAAAGAGGTCGACAAGATCGTATGGACATTTGCGAACCTCTTCCCCGGATGCCTCATCGAATCCATCGACAGCATTCGCCAGAAAAAGAAATTCTTCTGGGATACCATGAAGAATGCCCACAGGCATTGGCTGGCGGCCAACATGGGCGGTGAGGCCTTCCTGGGCTTTGGCGCCTTCAACACCAAGAAGATCACGGGTCAGGACACCATCAATTTCCTGAAGTTCCGCCAGAACATTGCGGAATGCAAGACCTGGGATATGGATATGTTCGCGGATGTCATGGGGAAACCTCAGAAATAAGGGTTTTTTAGAACATCATTCTTATGGCAGGCAGGGCGGTGAAAGCGGGCCCGCCTGCCATTTTTT
>JBBSAR010000491.1:0-3535 GCA_038252125.1 Desulfatiglandales bacterium | reverse complement strand
GGTTTGAAGTGTCAAGGTCGGGTCGGGTCATAGCTCATAGCTCATAGCTGATAGCTGATAGCTGATAGCTGATAGTTAATGCTGCATCGTCCTGAATAATGTTTACAGAAAAATGAGTCAATTTACTCATTTACGACAATTCCGCGGGCATTAAAAGTGCAGGCATTTGGGGTGACCTCCCAGAGTATACCTCCACCGGCGGCAATCCTTTGAGCGATAGATGGGGACGGTCGATATTATAGAGCCTAATTGCTTGCTTGGATGTTAGATGAGCCTGCCTGCTACCCGCAACCGGCTACCCGCCTCCCGCCCCGAAGCGGCCACCTGCTATTTCTTCACTGTCATTCGAAATGGTGCAGCCAATGGCGCTTTGGGATATAATTTTTATGCAGATTTCAGCCCCTGGAGGGAAAATGAGCACTCCCCGTTTTAATCGCTTACTAGCTTTAATGAAAGAACACCGACTTGACTTTATCGCCATTAACCCTGGATTCAATTTAAATTACCTGACCGGATTAAATTTCCACTTGATGGAACGCCCGGTTGTGCTTTTCATACGCCAGGATGGAAAGAGTGCCCTGGTGTTGCCCGCTCTGGAAGTAACCCGGGCGGAAAAAGCTGCCGCGTGTGACCGGTTATTCCCTTATCCGGATGACCCTGCCACTTGGAAAACCGCCTTTCAAGCGGCTGCCGATTTCCTTGGAATCTCGCATGCAGCCATTGGGGTTGAACCCAATCAATTTCGTTTTCTTGAAATGGAATTTGTTCAAAACAGTGCCCCAGCGCTGAAAATTATTTCCGCTGCCCGTGTGTTTTCACAGCTTCGTCTTTTTAAAGAACAGGATGAGATCGCCAACATGCAAGAAGCTGCCCGAATCGCTGAGGTTGGTTTGCAGCAGACCTTACCATTACTCAAAATTGGCATCAGTGAAATTGAGATCGCCGCTGAACTAAACTTGCAATGCCTGCGAGCAGGCGCGCAAGGTGAATTTCCATTTCAACCCATTGTTGCCTGCGGGCCAAACAGCGCAGATCCGCATGCTGTACCTGGCGAGCGGAAGATTGCTGCCGGGGATATTTTGCTTTTTGACTGGGGTGTCCGCTTTCAGGGATACGCCTCCGATATCACCCGCTGTTTTTCGGTTGCAACCGTTGATCCTCAAATGGGCAGGATCGCCGGGATTATCAAAATGGCTAACGAAGCCGGACGCATAGCCGCACGACCCAATCTTTCAGCCGGTGAAGTTGACCTTGCCACCCGCAATGTGATCGCTCAAGCTGGTTTCGCCGAATATTTTACCCACCGTACCGGTCATGGTTTGGGCATGGATGCGCATGAGGATCCTTATATTTTTGGCGGAAATACGCAAACCTTACAGCCCGGGATGGTTTTTACCGTTGAACCAGGGATTTATATTCCCGGCAAAGGTGGCATTCGCATCGAAGATGATGTGGTCATCACTGAAAACGGAAGCTACAGCCTTACTTCCATGGAACGCGACCTTAAAGTAATCGCGTAAAATGAACCTATGTCGTCAGCTCATTCCAAGCGCCGAACCATCCTGCCTGCCAGGTAACAACACAGGCTGCCTCTTGCTGCATGGGTTCAGCGGAACACCCAAAGAATTGCGCGGGTTGGAAATTCATGAGCCGCAGCCTTAAATTCGTCACATTTTCCATGTTCGCATGGGGTATGGGCGAAGGCATGTTTCTCCTCTTTCAACCGATCTATCTGCAGAAGCTGGGGGCGGAGCCGATTTTAATCGGAATTGTGCTGGGTGGTGTTGGGTTAATGACCGCCCTGGTGCAAATTCCATCCGGATACATTTCAGATCGCTATGGCACCCGCCCGATCATGCTGGCATCCTGGGTCATGGGAACCCTGGCAGCCTGGGGAATGGCCTTATCCCCCAATTTACAATTCTTCATCCCCGCCTTCTTGATTTATGGATTGACCGGTTCAATTATAGCACCCATGAATGCCTATATTACCTCCATCCGTGGAAATTGGAGCGCAGAACGCTCCCTGACGTTCACGGGGGCAGCTTACCATCTCGGGACTGTCATCGGACCGACCCTGGGCGGCTTTCTGGGACAAAAATACGAGCTGCGAATTCTATACGTGATTGCCGCCTGTGTTTTTGTGGTTTCCACCATCCTGATTTTCTTTATTCAAAAACCCGATACCGAATTGCACCTGGCACCTGGAAGTGTGCGGGGCATTTTCAAGAACAGACTTTTCATGCGCATGGTCATTCTAGCCAGTATGGGTCTGTTTTTCATGATCTTCACGCAGTCGTTCACCCCGGTTTTTCTGGAAGAGATTCGAAATATCAACTTACAGCAAATCGGCTACCTGGGCACTATCGGCGGCCTTGGCAACGTAGCCCTCGCTCTCGTCCTGGGACACCTGCCGGCACGCATCGGCTACCTGCTCAGTTTCCCATTCGTATTTCTATTTCCACTCCTGATTGTCAAAGGAACGGGCATGCCATGGTACGGTATGGCTTATTTCCTTTTCGGCGGTTACCGGCTGGCACGCAGCTTGATTCTTGCTTTCAGCCGCCAATTTATCCACAGCCGCGAGACGGGCATCGCCTATGGGGTCATCGAGACAGCCAACGGGGTGGCCACCATTTTAGCGCCGCTAATCTGCGGAATCATATATAATCAAAATCCGGAACATATTTATTGGGTCGCAGCGATCGGTCTGGTCATCACTTTCGCTCTCAACCTGATCTGGCTGCCCAAGAATATCTACCAAAAAGAAGGAATATGAGTATCCAGGTACATAGTTTTACCCTCGGCCCATTGCAAAATAACACCTATTTACTCGCCTCACAGGATCAAAAAAAGGCTGCCATCATCGATCCGGCCTTCGAAAGCGAGCAGGTCTGGCAATTCTGTCAGAAAGAAGGATTGGAGATCAGCGACATTTTTTGTACGCATGCTCATTTTGATCATATTGCTGGTATCAACGAATTGGTACCCCATTTTTCCGCTCTGCCGCGCATATGGCTGCACCCTGACGACTTGCCTTTGTGGCAGGCGGACGGTGGCGCCAATAACTTTGGCATCCCGTTCGAGATTGCGGCCCAACCCAATCAAATGTTCACTGACCAGCAGCACCTCACCTTCGGCGGTGAAGACATGGCCGTTTTCCTTACCCCCGGCCACACCCGTGGACACGTGGTCCTGTACTTGCAAGCATTAGATATCGTTTTCAGCGGTGATCTCATCTTCCGGCAGAGTGTCGGCCGTACCGATTTGCCAGGAGGAAATCAACTGCAATTGCTGCAAAGCATCGATACCCGCATCAAGCCGCTCCCCGATCAGACCCGCATCTTAAGCGGGCACGGCCCCGAGACCACAGTCGCATACGAGAAAAAATACAACCCATTCTTATGAGCACACCCCCAGAGCAGAGCAAACCAGGATCCGCCTTCACCCTAACGCAATTGTTGCCGCTGGTTTACATCGCCGGACGTCTGCTTCTCTTCCTGGCTCTGATGCCAGGCGACTTGCATGGATTTGG
>JBBSAR010000490.1:0-3545 GCA_038252125.1 Desulfatiglandales bacterium | reverse complement strand
TCATTGGTTTTCTCCCGTATATTTGTGAATGATAAGTGATGAATGATCCGTCATCTCGGACCTCAGACTTTAGGCTTCCGGAACAGCGCCCCCAGTTCATCAAACATCCCCTGAAAGGCATCCTCTTCATTCCCGCGGACCATTTCAAAGAGGTCGGCGGCGCCTTTCAGGAAGAGCTGCATACCATCCAGGGCCTCCCGGGTCTCGCCCATAAGCGACCAGAAAAGCTCCGGCTGTTGGTTGAGGATCGCGGCGATACGATCCAGTCTGTGCTTGAATGTCTGGGTGGAACAGGCAGCTATATCTTCCAGGGCAAAACCGCCGCGGCTGATGCAAAGGGCCAGGGCGAGAGTCGAAAAATGGTTGACCCCTTGCACAAGGCCCATCATTTTGTCATGTCGTTCCGGAGAAAGGACGGTAATCATCAGACCGGTTTCTTCGAATATGCGAATCAGCCAACCCATCCATCTGTCCCCCCTGCCCGGACAGATGGCGATCCTGCGCGTACAGGCGGGATCCGCATCAGGTCCGAAAAGCGGGTGCACCCCCGCCACCTCCGCCCTCGTATGTTTCAGCATAGACCTGACAGGTTCCTTTTTTGTGGAGGTAAGATCCATCAGGAGGCCATGGATGGGAACCAATGGCCCGACTTCCTCTATGACCCGGCATGTATGAACAATGGGGACGGAGATGACCACCACATCGCACAGGGGGGCCATTTTTGCCGGAGTAAGTACCGTCTTTCTCCCCGTCCGGTAGACCGTTAACCCCACCTGTTCAAGCAGGTCCGCAAACCAGGCGCCCATTCCCCCGGTCCCTCCCACAATTCCCACTTTCGGGCTCTTAAAGTCCGCCTCTATTTCCATGGGCCGTCTCCGGCAGGATAGGATCCCAGCCTTTTCACAAAGACGCATTGTTTTTCAAAGTCCGGAATCGCCTTTGACAGAGGTTCATCCAGATAGTGTCCTTCCATATCGATAAAGAAAAGATATTCCCACTTTTTCATTTTTGCCGGTCTCGATTCGATCCGGCTGACATTGATCCCATTTTCAGCCAGCGCGCCCAGGGCCCGGTGCAGGGCGCCCGGTTTGTGGTTCAGGAAGAAAAGCATCGATGTCTTGTCTTTTCCCGTCGGCGGGGCATCCGTCTTGCCGATGCACAAGAAACGGGTGACATTGTCCGGATTGTCTTCTATGTTTTCCGCCACCCTATTCAGGTTATAAACATGGGCGGCGAGTCTGCTTCCTATGGCCGCGGCTCCTTTTTCCATGGATGCCCTTTGGGCGGCGGCGGAGGTGCTTTCCAGCTCTTTTATGGACACCCCCGGGAGATTCGCCATGATCCAGGAGCGACACTGGGCGATGGCCATGGGGTGGGAATACACGATCTTGATTTCCTCTCTGTTTTGTCCCGAGCTCAAAAGATGATGCCGTATCCTCAAGAAGACTTCGCCGCACACCTTCAGGTCATACCTGAAAAACAGATCCATGGTGGTATGCACGGACCCCTCGCAGGAGTTTTCAATGGGAACGATTCCCTGTCTGCAAAGGTCCTTCTCCACCATGGAAAAGACTCCCTCAATCGATTCCATCGGCTGAAAACAGGCGGAACGGCCAAAAAGAGTCAGGGCCGCCTCGTGCGTAAAGGCGCCCGCGGGCCCGAGGAATGCCACGTTGAGCAGTTGTTGCACGGAACGGGAGGCGGAAATGATCTCCCGGAATATATTTTCCGTATGCTCAGCAGACAGATTCCCATTGCTTAGGGAGATGAGTTTTCGCAACACTTCTCTCTCCCTGGCCGGATCAAATACCTCCATACCCTGTTCCATCTTTATTCGTCCGATGGCGCGGGCAGCGGCCTGCCTCCTGATCAGCAGGGAAATGATCTCTTCATCGACGCGGTCGATCTCTTTCCTCAGACCGCCTAAAGAATCGGGTTTACGCCGCCAGTCTGGGTCCTCTTTCAAGGTCTATTCCTCCCGTTTCCGTGCTGTTTTCCCGGAGCATCTCCATGGCTTCATCCACAGTGGCATTTTGATGCACAATCAATCCCATGGCCGCCACGACCTTGTCGGGGCGTTGATGCTGAAATACATTGCGTCCAATGGACGTCCCCGTAGCACCCGCATCCATGGCCCCCCTGACCATTTCAAAGAGGGCGCGATCCGAGTCCATCTTGGGGCCGCCGGCTATGATCACCGGGACATGGCAGCCCTCGACCACCCTTCTGAAAGAATCCACGTCCCCGGTGTAGGATACCTTGACGAGGTCGGCCCCCAGTTCAGCGCCGAGACGGGCGGCATGCCCGATAGCCGCGGCATCGAACTCATTCTTTATGCGCTCTCCCCTGGGGTAAATCATGGCCAGGAGGGGCATGCCCCACTGGGTGGCCACATCCGCCACATGACCGAGATCGGTAATCATCTGGTTGTCATGACCATTTCCCAGGTTCACATGCACGGAAACGGCATCGGCGCCGATCTTGATTGCCTCTTCCACGGAGCATACCAGAGTTTTGGTATTGGGGTCCATGGAAAGAGCCGTGCTTCCGGAAAGGTGCACAATCAGTCCCAGGTCCGGCCCGCCTTTTCGATGCCCTTTGGCCACCACTCCCTTGTGCACCACCACGGCATTGGCGCCGCCTTCGCCTACAAGGGTCATGGCGCTCTTTAAATTGGTGATTCCCCTGATGGGGCCGGAACTGACCCCGTGATCCATGGGAACGATAACGGTTTTTCCGGTATTCCGATTCAAAATCCGCTCCAGTCGTATCTCTTTCCCTATCATTGTTTTTCTCCTTTTTTCGTCATGCCTTGTAAACAAATTGAGTTTTTAAGTGGGATAAAAATTCCAAAAAAAAGCCGTGAGGGACTTCGGTCCCCCCACGGCTGTCTTTTCCAAAAATTCTTCAGCGCATGGGCGGACCTGTCCCGTAATAGAGATAAAAAAAGCTCCAATACCCTGTCGTAAATAGATTCATCTGTTTGCTCTCCAACGCAGCAGATGGTCCGCCAGCACGATGGCAACCATGGCCTCCAATACGGGCACCACACGGGGAACCGCCGAAACATCAAACCTTCCCTTAAGCGTAAGCCGTGAGGACTTTCCCCTTCGATCCACGGTCTCCTGTTCCTTGTAAATGGAAGGGATCGGTTTGACGGCGGCCCTTAATACAATCTCATCCCCGTTGGAAATTCCGCCCAGAATCCCGCCCGAACGGTTTGTTCTGAACCCTGTTTCCGTTATGGGGTCGTTGTTCTCTGAGCCTTTGAGCCTGGCGGCTTCAAATCCGGCGCCGATCTCCATGCCCTTCACCGCCCCTACAGACATGATCGCCTTAGCAAGTTCCGCGTCCAGCTTATCAAAGACCGGTTCCCCCAGACCCGCGGGACAACCGGTGACTTTCACTTCCACGGTCCCGCCAAGGGAATCCCCTTCCTCTTTCGCCTGGATTATGGCCCCTTCCATGGCCTTTACGACATCGGGATCAGCACAGTAAAGGGCATTGGTATGAATAACATCGCGCACGACTTTCATGGCCTTTAT
>JBBSAR010000489.1:0-3547 GCA_038252125.1 Desulfatiglandales bacterium | reverse complement strand
TCCATGAACGGCACTCTTTCTGCAAATCAATGTCTCTGCGGAAAAAGTATCAGTTTTTTTGTGATACTAATTTAGGAGTAAAGGTATTGATTTCAAGCTCTTTTTGCGCTATAGAATAACACAATCTGTAAAGATCACCTTTCTCACCAGAATGAGGACGACGCATGGCTCACGGATAATGAAACCCAGTTTCTTCAACGTCTGGAGACCGGGGTTTTGTAATTTATAACCTGCAAGAGAAGATGTGGGAGACTATTTCCTCTGCTTAATATTAAATCAAAATGAAAAGGGGCGCCGGGCGGAAGATGAAAAAAAGTCCGAAATGTATCTTTTTTGAAAAAAGTTTTGAGTCTGTGACCGGATATGTCAAACGGGTTTGGTATGGTTCCAATACCCGCTTTCGAGCTTGCAACAGCGAAAATCCAACAACAAATAATTATTAAGATATGTTAAGTCATGCATGGTTACTACAAAGAAAACTGGAAGGCATACTACGAGGCAACCGTAGCCATTGATCCTTCTTCATTCCTTGCACCCCTCCTCGCAAGAATTGAGCCGCCGGCGACGATCCTGGATGTGGGGTGCGGATCTGGCCGGGATATGCTCTGGTTTAAAGAACGGGGATATTGCGCAAGCGGCTTCGAACGTTCGCCAGAGCTGGCTGAACTTGCCCGGAAGCATACCGGGTGCCGGGTCACAGAAGGGGATTTTGAGGCGTATGATTTTTCCGACCAGCGCGTGGATGCCGTCGTTCTCGTTGGGGCACTGGTTCACATTCCCCACCACCAGTTCCAGGCCGCGCTTGAAAATGTTCTTCGAGGCCTCAAGCAGGGCGGCTATGTGCTGATCACCTTGAAAGAAGGCCGGGATCTGACAGAGACAGCCCATGGGCGTGTATTCTACCTTTGGCAGGATGCTGACCTGCGGAAGATATTCAACCAGCTGAAACTCACGATAGTGGAATTTTCCAGGCAGATATCCAGAATCAGGGATACCAATGTCTGGCTGGGGTATGTGCTGGAGAAAGATGATTTTCTTGCTTAGTTATTTAGTTTTTTATGGACATCTCTGAGGAAACGAGGGTTGAACTGGAGTGAAGCTGCGAATGAACACGGATAAAAACGAATGGAATTTTGAAAAGCTGGTGGTGTCTATCCGGCAGGCCCACGAGGAATTGACTGCACAGGCGGGGCGAGCGGTTAACGTTAGTCTGACCCTGCGCAACTGGCTGATTGGTTGCTATATCGCTGAATACGAGCTGTGTGGTTTGGATCGAGCCAGCTACGGGGAGAGCCTGCTCAACGAGCTTTCCTGTGTGCTGCGCAGACACCAGGTCAGCAACTCCGGCCGAAGGCAATTATATAACTATCTGTCCTTTTATCGGGCTTATCCTCAGATTGTGCGGACGGTGCCCGCACAAACTCTGCACCTGCTTCCAAAATCGATAGGAAAAGAAAAAATGCGGACATTGTCCGCACAATCGGGCATAGCGCCAAAGAAGATGGTCAGCAGCCTGTCTTACAGTCATTTCGAACAATTAACTATTCTTGACGACGTTCTGAAACGCACTTTTTACGAAATCGAGTGTATCCGGGGCAACTGGTCGGTTCGGGAACTGAAACGCCAGATAGGAAGCCTCTATTATGAGCGATCCGGCTTGTCTCGCAATAAAAAGAAACTCTCTGAGCTGGCACAACAAGCTGCAGAGAAAGACGATCCAAAATTGGCAATCCGCGACCCTTACGTTTTTGAATTTCTCGGACTCAGGGCCAAAGAAGTAATGAGCGAATCCCACCTGGAAAACCGGCTTATCAATAAGCTCGAAGAATTCCTGCTGGAATTGGGGCACGGGTTCTGCTTTGAAGCCAAACAAAAGCGCATTCTTATTGGAGATGAGCATTTCTTCGTTGACCTGGTATTTTATCACCGAATCCTTAAGTGCCATATTCTGGTGGAATTAAAACTGGAAAAATTCAGCCACGAAAACATAGGACAGCTCAACACATATGTGACCTGGTATCGGAAAAATATGATGACCTCGGGGGACAACCCGCCGGTCGGAATCCTGCTTTGTACGGATAAAAACCATGCCCTGGTCGAATACGCCCTGGCCGGCATGGACAATGGACTTTTTGTTTCCAAATACCAGCTCGAACTTCCAAAGAAAGAGAAAATAAGGCGCTTTATTGAAGAACAAATTATAGAAACAGTCGATAGGCAGCAATAAGATGCTCGCCAAACTTTTCCGGGATAGTATCCGGTTCTGGAATCCCGGAGGAAACCAACCTGAGAGGCATCGCCGTTGATAGCCGTTTACAGGTTCAGAACTCAGCGTTCAGCGTTACGTCTGGCGATGAAAAGAGGTAATGTGATCGAGACAAGATCTTTGGCAAGAAAATAATTTGCCTGTCCCCTTTTCACTTCATGCCCAAACCGTTCCGGGATATCGATCCGGTGACCCTTGGGCGGCGGGATGATCCACCTGGTTTTCGGGTATTTCGTGAAGCGACCATGAACCTGTTGCTCCACCAGGACTACGGCGATCATTCCCGCAAAGCCGTGATCAAGTTTTTCCGGGACGGCATCCAGTTCTGGAACCCCGGAGATGTGTTCGGCGATGATTCACGCCTCTTTGAGCCGGGCGAAAAGGAAGTCCGCAATCCGGCCATTGCTATGGCCATGCGCCGTATCGCCATGTGTGAACAGGCCGGCACCGGGATGCGCATGATGCGCGAGGAATGGCGGAAACTGGGCCATCCCGTTCCCACCTACACCAACGACCGGGCATGGAAGGCCTTCGAGTTTTTTATCCCGGAACTGGACAAGGAAGTGGATATGGCCTCTGACTTGATGAAGGCCATGTTTGGCCGCACCGATCGAGCCACCGGGGAAGTTACCGGGGAAGTCACCGGGGAAGTTGGGCGCTTGGTAGCCGTAATGAAGGGTGAGATGAAGAGGCTGGAAATCCAGGCTGCTTTGGGCCTTAAACATGAGGATCATTTTCGTGAGAAGTATCTCAAACCAGCGATGGCGGCCGCTGCCATAGAAATGACGATACCGGACAAACCCCGAAGCAGCAAGCAGAAATACCGGTTGACCGAAAACGGGAAGCAACTGCTTGAAGAACAGAAAGTTCGCTAAATATGTAGTTGGCAGAAAAAAGGAAGACCCTATGGCACGAAAAGACGTTGATCATCAGACCCGGAAGATGTTCAGGCCCGACCAGGCGGAAGCAGAAGGTGGAATGCCTGGGAATGACCTTTGAAAATGATGATGCCCGCAGGGAGTACTTCCTTGGGATCCTTTGCGAAAAGCTCAAGGGATCGAGGTTTCCCAAGATCGAGGGATTCCCGATTGGAGAAGATGAGAACATTCTGGCGCTTTCGGATCCGCCTTATTATACGGCCTGCCCAAATTCCGGAAAGCAACCCTTTCAGCCCAAACAGAAGGCCACCCATCCGTGGGCCTTGGCACCGACTTCCGGCTCGAATCAAAGAAAATAACAGGCTTTGCCTTGGCCCTTGACGATCAACTGCTCCATGTCTCC
>JBBSAR010000488.1:0-3549 GCA_038252125.1 Desulfatiglandales bacterium | reverse complement strand
CATGGGGAGAAACGCCACCCAGCCGACGCCCTTCTACGGGCTGCCCCAGGAGCAGGTGATCCGGTTCGGGATTGAAGTCGAGCTCTGATCGCGTTCCAAAAGGCCTGTCCCTATCCCATCATCAGGTGTTGCAGCCAGAACGGAAAAGCGGGGTGAAAAATTTCTTCCCAACAGGAAGGCCACGTCAGCAATTCTCCTGACCGCTTTGTCACAATGAGGTCCCCATGGTCTCCGACGGAAAGCCCATACCGGGAATGGCCGAAGCAACAAAATTAGACTTGATTGGATCGTTCGAATTATGCAAGAAAGAACACAGGGGTTGCAAGTGCCGGATGGAAGGGCTTAAAAAACCCATTGAAACGAACGAAAACCGAGACCGCATCCAAAAAGGAACGCAAAATGGATCTCAAGACACTGACGAGTCTTGGCCGCTTTAAAGACATTGTCGTGATCCTCATGAAATACGGGTTTGAAGACCTCATCGATCGCCTGGAAATACCGGGCATGCAGCTTATCAAGAAAATGCACAAGGTGGACCATGAAATGGGGACTTTCGAGCGGATCCGCCGGGCACTGGAGGATCTGGGGCCGACTTTTGTCAAAATCGGTCAAATCATGAGTCTGCGGCCCGATCTCATTCCTCCCCCATTGGTTGCCGAACTCAGCAAACTTCAGGATGACGTGGCGCCTTTGGAATTTTCACAAATAAAGGAGGAGGTGGAAAGGAGCACCGGGCGACCCTTAGAGGAGACCTTTTCCATCTTCGACTCCGAGCCCCTGGCAGCCGCCTCCGTTTCTCAGGTGCACCGGGGTGTACTGAAAAGAGATGGCCTCATAACGTGCATTAAGGTACAACGCCCCGGCATACGCGCAAAGATCAAGAGAGACCTTGATATCCTGGCCGCGCTGGTGGGCCAGCTCCACGAACGGATCGAAACCCTGAGAACCTATGATCTTCCGAACCTCGTTCGCGTGACCAGACGGACGCTCCTTCGAGAATTGGACTTCAAGAGGGAAGCGCGCAATATGAAAATCGCGCGCAAGTATGCCGCTGCGTACCCCGAGATAATCATCCCCGCGGTCTACGATGAGTATTGCAGCGAACGTCTTCTGGTCATGGAGTTTATTCAGGGAACCAGGGTGAGAGACTTAAATACGGAGGCTTTTGCGGATCCCGAATCGCTCGCCAAAAAGGGCTTGAGAGCGGCTATAAGACAGATACTCGATGATGGATTTTTTCACGCGGACCCGCACCCGGGAAACCTCCTGATCACCGAGGAGGAATGCATCTGCCTCCTGGATTGGGGGATGACCGGCAGGCTTTCCGACAGGGATCGCTTCGAATTGATCGATCTTTTGAAGTCGGTGGTGGATAACGACGGCGAGGGGCTACTGCATGCCCTCTTGCATCTGGGCAGCGCCCAGGAGGTGGTTGATCAAAGAGGTCTGGAAAGGGAACTCCTTGACATCTTGGATTCCTACTCCGCCGTTCCCATCAAGGACATGAACATCGGCCAATTGCTCATGGCCATCACCGAATTGCTCAGGACGTATCACTTAAGGTTGCCTCCGGACCTCATCCTCATGATCAAGGCACTTGTCACCGCCGAAGGGACGGCGCGCCTTATCTATCCTAATCTGAACGTCGTCTCCGAGGCCAAGGGCTATATTTCCGGTCTGGCGATGGAACGCTTCAAACCCGAATCGCTTTGGCGCAACCTTCGCTTCACCCTGTCCCAAATTCTCGACCTGCAGCAGGAGGCCCCCATGCGCCTGATGCGGATTCTGAATAAGGCGGACAAGGGGGAGCTTAGCCTGGGTTTCAGGCACGAAAACCTTGAAGGTCTTCGGAACACGCTCGACAATACCATCAATCGTTTGGCCTTCGGCATCATTATCGGGGCCATGATTATCGGCTCTTCCATGATCATTACCACCGGGGTCGGCCCCCTGTTGTTCGGTTTTCCCGCGATGGGGGTCATCGGTTATATTGTCTCCGGGGTGCTCGGTCTCTGGCTCATCTATGACATCATACGCCGTCGCAAATACTGACTTTGATCCTTTCAGCCGGAATTGTTTTGGTCAAACGAGACCAGGAAGATTGGAAATTCCTGTTTCTCAGGGCCTTTCGGAAAAGGTAGGGTTTTAATGCGCCATTATAACGGAAAGACCCCATGCAAAATGTTCAAACATCGGTGTATTCTAAAATGAGGATTGCTTGAGTGGCAAGCGGTTCAGGCGCGAGTCCAAAGATAACCGAACCATTGGGATTCAAACGATTGGATAGACCGAGATGCAGGAAAAAATCAGCAGAATCATTATCGAAGACGTTCATCCGCGGATTGATGGCGGGCGTTTTGCCATCCGAAGAGCCATGGGAGAGGCGGTTCATGTAAAAGCGGCGATCTTTGTCGATGGACATGATCGATTGGCCGTCGAACTTCTTTACCGGATGAAGGACCGACAAAATTGGCTTACCCGGCCCATGGCGCTCCTGGGCAACGATCTGTGGCATTCCACATTTCGCGTGATGGAGTTGGCTGCTTACCAATACACGGTTCATGCATGGATCGATCGTTTCGGAACGTGGGTGGACAGCGTACAAAAAAAACATGCGGCAGGTCACCCACTCTCCTTGGAGATGATGGAAGGGGCTGAAATCATCGAAGCAGCAGCGCAACG
Organism: Desulfatiglandales bacterium; assembly: GCA_038252125.1. Classification (GTDB taxonomy): domain Bacteria; phylum Desulfobacterota; class DSM-4660; order Desulfatiglandales; family Desulfatiglandaceae; genus DUZB01. The sequence continues at coordinate 867 of JBBSAR010000488.1, read as the reverse complement.
GGCCGCGGAGAAAGACCGCGAGAGACTCTTGGAAAAAGCCCGTTTTTTGAAAAGCGAAGAAAGAATACTGGATAAAATAGAAGTGCTCACCGAGCCCGAATTCGTGCGATTGATGGGGGAATACCCGGACAGTGAAAGTATGAGCGCATATGGGAAAATTCTGGAGGTGACCGTGGAACCCCTGCGCGCCCGATTCAGCGCCTGGTACGAAATGTTTCCGCGGTCCAGCTCCGAGGCTCCATCCGGCCACGGTACTTTCAAAGATTGCATGGAAAGGCTTCCCTATATCGCGGATATGGGATTTGACGTACTCTATCTGCCTCCGATCCATCCTATCGGCATGACCCACCGGAAAGGAAAAAACAACGCCATTAAAGCGGGTCCTGAAGATCCGGGCAGTCCCTGGGCCATCGGGTCCGGGGAAGGGGGGCACCGGTCTGTTCATCCGGACCTGGGAACCATGGAGGAGTTTAAAGAGCTGATTCGGGAGGCGCGAAACAGGGAGATGGAGGTCGCTCTGGACATGGCCTTTCAATGCAGTCCGGATCATCCCTATGTGAAGGAGCACCCGGAATGGTTTCACATGCGGCCGGACGGCAGTATTCAATATGCGGAAAATCCCCCGAAGAAATACGAGGATATTTATCCCTTCGATTTCGAATCGTCGCAGGCAGAAGCGTTGTGCCGGGAACTCCTCGATGTAGTCAACTTCTGGGTCGACATGGGGGTGCGGATCTTTCGCGTGGATAACCCACATACCAAGCCCCTGCAATTTTGGGAGTGGTTAATCGGTGAAATCAAACAAAGGCACCCGGAGGTTATCTTCCTGGCAGAGGCCTTCACGCGGCCAAGAAGCATGTATCGACT
>JBBSAR010000487.1:0-3552 GCA_038252125.1 Desulfatiglandales bacterium | reverse complement strand
GAAGGGCTTGGGGTGGATGTTTATAGAATATAGACAGAATCAGGCAATAGCGATTAGGCCTTGAGAAACGCCAGCAGATCCTCGTTGAGTCGGTCTTTGTGCGTGTCGGTGATGCCGTGCGGCGCGCCGGGATAGACGATCAATTTGGCGTTTTTTACGATCCTCGCTGAGGCGCGACCTGCCGCATCGATAGGCACCACTTGGTCATCGTCGCCGTGAATGATGAGCGTGGGCACGTCGAACTTCTTTAAATCCTCCGTGAAATCCGTCTCTGAAAAGGCCTTGATGCCGTCGTAGGTATTCTTATGGCCACACATCATGCCCTGCCTCCACCACGAGTCAATCATTCCTTGGGAAATCTTGGCAGCGGAGCGGTTGAAGCCAAAGAACGGGCCACTGGCGACGTCTTTGAAGAACTGCGAGCGATTGGCGAGGAAGCTCGTGCGAAAACCGTCGAATACTTCTTTGGGCAAGCCACCCGGGTTAGTATCGGTTTTGAGCATCAAGGGAGGAACGGATGAGACCAGCACGGCCTTGGCAATGCGTTTGGTGCCATGTCGGCCGATGTAACGGGCGACTTCGCCTCCACCCATGGAGAAACCGATCAGCACAGCTTGCTGCAAGTCCAGGTGCTCTATGAGTGTCGCCAAGTCGTCCGCGAAGGTGTTCATATCATTGCCATCCCAGGGCTGGCTGGAACGGCCGTGGCCGCGGCGGTCGTGGGCGATGCAGCGGTAGCCTTTGGACGCCAGGAAGAACATCTGCGATTCCCAGCTATCCGCCGTGAGGGGCCAGCCGTGGCTGAAAACGACAGGCTTTCCCGAGCCCCAGTCTTTGTAGTAAATCTCGGTAGCGTCTTTGGTGGTGATCGTGCTCATGGTTTTATCTCTCCTTCTGGTTATGTCCGCGGCGCAAGGTTGTCCGCGGACTTGGTTTTTGGGTTCGTGGCGCTCGTGGTCTAACGGGGCGCGGATGAGCAGCACGAACGTTGTCTGCTCGAACCCTGTTGATGAGGTTCCTTCCAATTTCTTTCTCAAGCCATAGCTGCAAAAGAAATGCATGAATGCATGGGCATCCCCATTGTCCCATTGTCCAAGGTGCGGGTATCTCTTTTTTTCAATGGATTAGAAAAGAACACTAATGAGATCATAACTTGGAAATCGAAGAAGGTAAATGGGGAGAAATGTGTATTTTGGACGTACATGGAGTACATCCCTGACGCTTCATCTTGGATCACAGGTGGTTAATTTTGAGTATGGTTGGATGTTTCCCTGGTTTTCAACAACATCTTTGATACGGAATAAATCAGCATCATCAACACCTCCGACTACGCCACGCTCGGATCTTCCTGCCAGACCGGAGCGCCTTTCACCATGTACGCGGCGGCCTCAATCGGTTTTTAGCATGCGCCCATCCATAAATTCAGTCAACGGCTACCATAACGCAGGAAGCCTTGATCATGGCATAGCACGATTTTCCTTCTTTCAATCCCAGCCGGCTTACGGAATTTATCGTAATGATGGAAGTGATCTTCTGCCCGTCAGGCAATTCGATTTCCACTTCCGAGTTGACTGCGCCGGTGGTAATTTTTGAGACCTTTCCCTTTAACATATTCCTTGCGCTTGTTTTCATTTTTGCCTCCACCTCATAAGGTTCAATGGGTACTTTGATGAGAGACTTACGCTGGTGCAATTAATGCCTGAAGGGGGGGCTCTGTTCAGGCACTGAACAGCATAAGCCGGTTATTAGTGAAAAATAAATACATAAAACACCCCGAAGTGGAGTCAAAGATTATGTATTTTATTTATTTGATGCGTATGGAATCTGAGACGTCCATAAAAACATAAATAACTATTCTGCTTTCCGATTTATTCCATCAAAGCTTCATCTCACCCACCAAATCCTAAACCGCCTCTTTCAGTTTCTTCCCCGCTTTAAACTTAACAGCATTGGATGCCTTGATCTTGATCGGGGCGCCGGTCTGGGGATTCCGGCCCTTGCGGGCTTTTCGTCGGACTTTCGAAAAAGTCCCGAATCCAACCAGCGTGACCTTCCCATCTTTTTTCTTCAGCTCTTTCGTGACACTGTCGATAAATGAATTCAGCACCGCATTGGCAACCATCTTGGAAACGCCAGCCTCTTTCGCCATTTGTTCAACCAATTCCGTTTTCGTCATGTGACCCTCTCCTTTTCTTGCTGTTGGTTTGGAACTTGGTGAATTTCGGGGAACGGCCTCAAATAATCAAGTCAATTCAGAAAAACAAGATGCAAACTGCCTTTCCCCATCAAACAAAAAGATACCCCAAGTCCTGATATCGGAAATGGGGTGGTCGCATTTGACATCCATTTTGCCCTTATTTAAGGTTCGTCTGAAAGGTTTTTGTCAGTATTGCTTATAAAGGCAAAACTATAGTAGATTTGGAGTTATTTTTGCAAGTGTTTTATAAACAAAATCTGTCGCATTACATCCCCAAACAAGGTATGGAAAATCAGTTAAGCGTTATTCTAACAGTGGCCACGTGGATATCTCACATGAGTCTTTGTATCGTTATGCAATTCTGGGACCGCCAGTTTATGCTAAGCTGGCAGATCAAAACTTCTCCTATTCTTTGAACATGCTGACGCTGGGTTTATACAGGGATTGTTCACTTTTGGATTAATACTCCGAAAATGGCTCGACCACAAGATGTGGTATTTTTTGCCGTCACGTGGAAGGCAATTTGAACCATGCAACGACTGAGATAATGTTTTTTTATCTCAAAATATTGAAATTCTGAGATATTAGCAGGTATTGCCGGCCATTAGAGGATGGTTTTTCTTAAAGATCATTTCGGCGCTGTCTACAAATAAATTTTGCTGAGACTGTGTATCATAGCATGAAATTCCTCATGTTTGCCGAGGCCGATTCTTTCGATTTCGATTCTTTCAAATCCTTCAAACAGCGCTTCCTGCGTTTCTTTTGAAAAACGGCTGTCACCCATGGGATACAGCACATCTTCCTCCTTATCGATATGGGCCAGCATGAGGTGGATATATCCTCTGGCATGATCGATCAGTTCGGTGGATGCTGCCTTGTTACCTGCTTTGTATTCGGAAAAGGCCTTGCTGACGGCTTTCACCTGGTCGCGTCCCATGGCATGCTCGGCAAGCATGACGCCGATGGGTCCCTGTCTGGGTATGCCGACCTGTTCCATGGCTGGAAACAGCAGGTCTTCTTCTTTTCCGTGATGACATTTATCCACAAAAACTTTGAAAAACTCAAGAATACCTTCAAAATGATCTGTGTTGAGAGTTTTTTCTTTCTGAAGTTTATCACAAATTTTTTCCAAAATACTGAACACGATTTTTATTCCCTGATGTTCCTCTTTTAGCTGATGAGTTGCATTCATGGCGAATTCTCCATTATTCCAGGTAATCTTCACGAAAAAGCGCTATTCCATGTTATCAGGCTTTTCGTATCTTCAGATAGGTCAGCGCGGAAGCGATCACCATCGGCAAGACCCCAAAGGCGATCAAGACCACGTGTGAGGGCATACTCCACCATTCCAGCAG
>JBBSAR010000486.1:0-3576 GCA_038252125.1 Desulfatiglandales bacterium | reverse complement strand
GATTTCATCAAAAAAAACAAGGGTCCTGCCGGGCATAATCCGATCCGTTGCCAATTCCAGATAGTTCAGGAGTATCCGGGGTTCAAGATTTCCGGCAAAATGGACATGCAGATCACGGCGTTTTTCCAGATCGATTTTCACAAAGCTTTCAAATTGCCCGGCCAGAACATTCTCCACAAGCCAGGTCTTTCCAACCTGGCGCGCCCCGCGGATAATCAACGGCTTGCGGCGTGGAGAGTCCTTCCAGGATATCACTTGCTTTTCTACCCACCGTCTCATAATAAAAAGCCTTTCTAAAACCCTTTGAATGCTAACCGGCAAACATCAATTTTCACTTCACGATGTAGAAACTCAATGGTATTTCGCATTATTCAGAGCATAAAGTCAATGGTTTTATGTTTACCTTACAGGCTTGCGCCGATGAGTTGAGAGAGAAGCTCGTTGGGACCCGGAAAGATCCGGACGATCTTTGCATCTCGCATATATTTTTCCACCGGGTATTCCTTTGAACAGGCAGGATCTCTTTTTGTGCGAACTTGGCGGCCATCTCTTGCATAAGCTTTCTCTCCTCCGACAGTTCAAATCGAAACATGACAGTTCTTCCTATGAAACAGAAGTTATAGGTTTACGGGTTCAAAATTCGGAGCTCCGGGAACAGCTTTCTCTGATGCAAGCCTCCGAATCACCGGGCAGGTCGGGCTCCTCTCCGATCTGTTTTGAGCCTTTCACGGCCCATTCTTGTAGCCATCATAGAGGCGATCGATTATCTGTTGTGGATTCGAAAGGCAGTTGGTAGAATCCCCGTTGAACATGGAACCATTGCGTTCCCACAAAACCCGATGATAAATGAACAGGCAATATCCAACAAGGAATATCGGACCAGGGAGGAATCATGATCGAAAAAGTGATCATCATGGGGGCCGCGGGGCGGGATTTCCACAATTTCAACGTCTACTTCAAGGGGAATCCACGATACCGGGTGGTTGCCTTTACGGCCGCACAGATCCCCGCCATAGAAAACCGTATTTATCCCCCTGAACTTGCGGGTGAAAGCTATCCAGACGGGATCCCCATATTCCCGGAAGACCGACTTGCCGGGCTCATTGAAGAACATCGGGCGGATCTGGTGGCCTTTTCCTACAGTGATGTTCCCCACATGGAGGTGATGCACAAGGCCTCCCTTGTCATGAGCAAAGGCGCCGATTTCATTCTCATCGGAGCGCAGTACACCATGTTGAAATCCGTAAAACCTGTGGTCAGCGTGTGCGCGGTCCGGACGGGGTGCGGAAAATCCCAGACCACCCGGGAGGTCTGTAGAATACTCCATAAAATCGACAAGAAGGTCGTAGTCGTCCGTCATCCAATGCCCTATGGAGATCTCAAGGAGCAGGCGGTGCAACGGTTCTCCTCTTATGACGATTTTAAAAAGCACCGGTGCACCCTTGAAGAACGGGAGGAATACGAGCCCCTCATAGACAAAGGAATCGTGGTCTACGCCGGAGTGGATTACGGAAAGATCCTCGCGGCGGCGGAAAAAGAGGCGGACGTCATCGTCTGGGACGGCGGAAACAACGACACCCCCTTTTACAAACCCGATGTCGCCATCGTACTGTTCGACCCGCACCGCGCAGGCCATGAACGGCTCTACTATCCGGGGGAAACCAACATGCTCATGGCGGAGATCGCCCTGATCAACAAGGTGGATACCGCGCCTCCCGGAAAGGTGGATGAGGTAGTCGCGAATATCCAAAAGTACGCTCCCAACGCCCAAATCGTAAAGGCGCAATCCCCTGTGCTTGTGAGCCATCCCGAGCGCATCAAAGGAAAACGCGTGCTCGTGGTGGAGGACGGCCCTACCCTCACCCACGGGGGAATGCCCTATGGCGCGGGAGTGGTCGCCGCCAGGAAATACGAAGCCGCCCAAATCGTCGATCCCCGTCCCTACGCCCGAGGCAGCATAAAGGAGGTCTTTTCCCGGTATCCCCACATGGGTCCCGTACTCCCCGCCATGGGATACAGCGCGGAACAGATTGGTGATCTGGAACAGACCATAAACGACACGGATTGCGATCTGGTCCTGTTTGCCACCCCCATTCACCTCACCAGGATCCTTCGCATCAGAAGAACCGCCATTCGCGTCCGGTACAGTTACAAAAATCATGACCGACCTTTTCTCGAGGACATCCTCCTGGACAGGATCAGGAAAATCCACGCAGATGGGGATTGAAAATTCAACTGCCATGAAAAAAAACAAAGAGATCCTTCTTGTTGCCCTCGGTGGGAATGCCCTGATTGGAAAAGAGCAAGAAGGGACCATCGAAGAACAGTTTGAGAACCTGAAAGTTCCAGTGAGACAGATCGCCTCCCTTTCCAGCCGATACCGGATCATCATCACCCATGGGAACGCCCCCCAGGCTGGGAACCTGCTGCTGCAACAAGAGTGCTGCGATCAGGTTCCCGGGTTGCCGCTGGAAATCCTTGTAGCCCAGACCCAGTGTCAGATCGGGTACATGATTGAATCCACCCTGGATGCCATACTCATGGAACCGGTTGTGACCGAAAAATATCAAAAGAATTTCCAGTCATCCTCTCGTTCTGATGACACAGCCCTTTTGCCGCTATGTTTGATTCTAAAAACGACGACATTCCCCGAACGGGAAATTTTCCATGTTTCAACCTAGCAGGCCTTTTATTTCCTGAACAATTCTTATTGACATTTCGTTTGTTTAGCCCTAACAGATAACTGTTTTATCCGTACAAACCTTCGAGGTATAAACATCTAATGAATGCAATCGGCTGGTTTTATTGGGCACTTTTATCCGCAATTTTCGCGGCACTCACGGCGATATTTGCAAAGATTGGTATTCAAGGCGTAGATTCGGATTTGGCTACATTGGTTCGAACAGCAATCATCATCGTTGTACTTTCAGCTTTCGTATGGTTTTCCGGAAAGTGGACCAATCCGTTTTTGTTACCATCCAAAACTTGGCTTTTTCTCGGGTTATCTGGATTAGCTACTGGGGCTTCCTGGGTATGTTACTTCCGTGCGCTTCAGATTGGAAAGGCCTCCAAGGTTGCACCAGTAGATAAACTGAGTCTGGTTCTCGTTGCACTTTTCGCGTTTGCATTTCTTGGCGAAAGGCCAACACTGAGGGAATGGACTGGTATAGCAATGGTAGCTGCTGGTGTTTTAGTTCTCGCTCTTAAACGTTGAAATAAAGTGATACAAATTGTCAGTGTTCCCCGCCCCGGGGCGGGATCTTCGACAGGTTTCAGGAAGGAAGCAACTGAATCCATCAAAATTTGTAGAAAACCTGTTCGGCACGGTTCAGTCGCCAATGATCGAATCACTCCCGGCACTCACCCTCCCTCGATTCCTTTCCACCAGTTCAGGGAACCCATTGGCGTAGCAATACACACAGAGGTGTTCGCAGGTGTCGTACCGGCCGATATCCTTGCTTACGATGCAGCCGCAGTGCTTCCTTTGCCCTTTGTCTTTCAAGGGATGTTTCCTTTTGGAGCCGGTAAAAAGAGAAGCATTTTTCTCTCCACAACCCAGAAAAGTTCCCAGCACTT
>JBBSAR010000485.1:0-3580 GCA_038252125.1 Desulfatiglandales bacterium | reverse complement strand
TGGGGGTGTTGAAACGCCTGGTCGCAGCTCACGATCCGGATGCGTTCATGGTGGTAAGCGATACCCTGGAGGTCATGGGACAGCGCATCGGAAACCAGCCTCATTGGTAAGAGGTACGGGGAGTGGCCGCGATTCCGAATCCCTAACAGGAGTTCGTATCCGAACAGATTCATGTCTCTATCTAAAATGGGCTGGCGCGCTATGAATTGTTCCATGCTATTTAACATTACCTTTCCCGATCTTGATGATCTTTGCCAGTTCCAGCATGCTCTTGGCAGTGGCACGGGCGGTCTTAAGACCGTATTCATCCTTCAATATCTGATGTTTGTCCTTGGGATCAAAATCCCCGATTCCCGATAGGCTTGACAGTCCGGCGCCGCCGAAGGTGGACAATGAACCGGGAACCGCGATGACCATCTGGTAGGTCAGAAAGGCCCAGTGGATGCTCGTCAGGGTCGTTTCAATGCCTGAGTTCCTGAACCAGCTTACGGCAATTCCGGCGCCCACTTTGTGTTTCATGCCGCCCGCATAATGCTTGCCGTAATGGATGCACCGGAGTCGATCCAGAACCGAGGCCAGGTGGCCGCTCATCCTTGCCAGATAAACGGGCGAAGCCACCATCAAGGCGTCGGCCTCGATCACCTTGGGGAACAGTTCTTCCATGTCATCCTTGACGGCACAGAAGTTTTTTTCATCCTGCTTGGCCATGCACCAGTTACAGTGCCGGCAATCTTCTATTTTCCGGCCCTGAACGTTGAAGACTTCAATCTTGATTCCATCCTCTTCCACCGCTTTCAACGCTTCCCTTAAAAACCATTCCGTATTGGATTCTTTGACGGGACTTCCGCTAATACCTAAGATTTTGATCACGTTTCCCTCCGAATTTCCCTATTTACAAATTTTTTACATCAATGCCGAACTTCTTGATCCGTTTCCAGACCGTGACCCTGCTCACGCCCAGGCGCCTTGCAACTTCCGACTGATTGCCGCCGCATTCCCGAAGGAGTCGCAGAAGGTTTTCAAGTCCGTGGCGCTCTTCGGGTCCCCCATTTCCGGGCACTTCGCTTTCAGAAGGCGAGGCGATTTTCGGGGGCAGATGACGCACCTGGATTTCCCCCGCCTTACAGAGGACGGATGTGTATTCGATGGCATTCTTTAACTCCCGAACATTCCCGGGCCAGTCATATAGCAACAGCTTTTCCATGGCGTCAGGGTGGATTCCGGCTTCTCCCTTGCCGGTTTTCAAGGCGTTTTGTTGGAGGAAACTTTCCACGATGATCGGAATATCTTCACGACGGTCTTTGAGAGCGGGAATAGAAAGGGGAAAAACGCTGATGCGGAAATAGAGATCCTCCCTGAAAGATCCCTCCCGGATGAGTTCCTCGATGTCCTTGTTGGTGGCGGTGACAATCCTCACGTCCACCCGAATGGGCTGGTGGCTGCCTACGCGTTCGATCTCTCTTTCTTCAAGGACCCGCAGAAGTTTCACCTGGGTGGACAGGGGAATGTCTCCGATCTCGTCCAGGAAAATGGTGCCGCCGTGGGCCGCTTCAAATCGCCCTATGCGGATCCGTTCAGCACCCGTAAAGGCGCCTTTTTCGTGACCGAACAGCTCGCTTTCAAGCAGGTTATCATTGAGGGCGGCGCAGTTAACCTTGATGAAAGGTTGGTCGGCGCGGGGGCTGACGTCGTGAATGGCCCGTGCCACCAGCTCCTTGCCGGTGCCGCTTTGACCCAAAATCATTACCGGGGCCGCGGTGGGGGCAACGCTTTCCACCAGGTCGAATACCCGACGGATGGCATTCGACCTGCCGACGATGCCTTGAAACCCCTCCTCCAGGTGACAGCTCTTTCGAAGGGAGTCCACCTCCATCTGTTTGTGCACCAGTTCCGACTGGTCGGTAAACATTTCAACGGCGCCGATGATACGGCCGTCATCATCTTTCAATACCGACGCATTCTTCATCACATGCACGGCTCGATGTTCCTTGTTGGTAATCAGGCACTGTTTTTCTCGAACCGCGCTGGTGGCAAAGAGACTGCAGAAAGGCTTTCCCTGTCCGTGATCATGGATCTCGCATCCCGTACAATTCAGAACACGGCACTTGCGACCGATCAGTTCATCGGGTCGGTATCCGGTCAGTTTTTCCGCTGCCGGGTTCATGGCTACAATGATCCCGGCGGCATCGACCACCATCAATCCATCCTGAAGGGTGTCCACGACGGTTTTCCAGTATTTCGACAAGTCCATTTTTTCAGATCCTTAAGGGCAACTGTAAATCTGTTAACTTAACAATGTTAGCATATTTGGTGCGTCGAGGCAAGATTCCGATGAATGATCCGGATCGGACCGATACATACCTTCATTCCACGATCAGGGAGACGATGGCAAGAAGCAATTGGGTGACGGCGGGGTAAAAAGGGCGGTCGATTTCCTTTTGGAGTCGTTTCGTCAATTGTTCCAGCCATGGTCTCAGCTCTTCCCGCGCAAAATCTCGTGCTGTAACCAATAAGTCTTCGCCGCCGTTTTCGAAAGCGCCTTCGAGAAGCAACGTCAGGTATTCCACTTCCACGGCGAGGTGATCCGCTGGTACGGAACCTTCGCCGGGGAGAGCCAGCCCCGAGGCTTTCAGCCTGTTTTCCATCATCTTTACAGGCCGTCCCATAAGCCTTCCGCCTTCCGATTCATACGCGGAGTGATGAAGCGAGGCCGTGATGCCGCCCCTGTCGCTGATGAACAACCTCACGTAGTCTTCTTCAAGGATTTCAGAAGCCTGCTTGCAATCACCGAACGTTTTCAGATAACCGGCGATGACATGGGCCGCCTCAGGGCTGTCCGTCAGTTCCCCCAGTTTCTTCAGTTCATCGGTGGTTGCGGCGTGTCGCATCTCTTCGCACCATGCCCCGGAAGGTCCCCAGAGGGCGTGACTCAAAAGGGGAAGTCCGTTGAGCAAGAGAGAGAGATCTTCAGGTGTCAGATCATCGAGGGTTGTGGCCATGATACTGTTCTCCGGAAGTGTAAAAAGAATGAGACGTCTTTATACACCAAAAGGGGTTGCCCCGTCCATGTAGACTTCTCTCTCTGACGGGAATTCTCATTATGGCCTTTTGCCTACAACCGGCCATGTCCCGTTTCAGCGGGATTTCAAAACGGCGTGTGAGCGGCATCTTGCCGCGACCTTTCGAGGTCAAAACCCATTAAATTCGTGGTTCGTTGCGCCCGCGGGGCATGGGGGACAGTCCGAAGTGAAAACCGGCGCCTGTTCCCCGGGGTGCTCCCTGTAAACCAGAAAGTTAACAGGTGTGGAGTATGAAAACGGGCGGAGGCAATTTTGGATGCCGTAAATTCAGTTGGTTACGTTGAATTGTGAGCGTATTTCTTATTTCGGCATGCTATTTGCTCTGTCGTGGCAGGGAAGCTTGTAAGAAGAAAAAAAATGTAAAACACGCAATTATTAACATGGAGGAGAAGAATATGAAGAAGTTGTTTGGATGTGTCGTAATGGGAACACTCATTCTCGGCTTTTTGGGGACTGCCATGGCCGATGGAAATTACCGTAAAGGCAAATACCTGTTCAGG
>JBBSAR010000484.1:0-3585 GCA_038252125.1 Desulfatiglandales bacterium | reverse complement strand
TTTCCCTTTCCTTCTGTAGCCTTTGCAATGGCCTTTCCCAGCTTTCCCTGGAAGCCTAAGTCGCTGCCTACAGGATTACCCTTTTCCATCGCAACAGCTTTTCCCTGGTTGGCAGGCGCATTTTGGCTGTAAGCCGGTGTTCCAAGAAAGAATGAAAGAAAAGCTATTCCCATCAAAAGACACAATTTCCTCATAATACATCGCTCCATAAGCCTACCTCCAAATCTGACATTTTATAAAATGGAAATTTTAATCTAAAATTCTATACAGAATGATTTGGAAATGCAACTTTTGATTTCAACGAATAGAAATTTCCATCAGGGGTTGTGGGATATGAAGTCATTTATTAAACGAAATTGTAGACTTGGTATATGCAGGGCAAAGGGCATGCGTAGAGTCGTTGTTTACGGGTTCCAAATGGAAATCAAAAGGCTTGCTGTTTTGCGGTATGGTCTGGTATGCTTTAAATAAATAAGATTGTGGCTGTTCAAGTATCACTAACATGAAAGGGTGTGGTATGAAACAGAGGAAGACCAAAATTATTTGCACCATAGGTCCTGCAAGCAGTTCCAGGAAAATGCTCAGAAAGCTCATTACGGCTGGGATGAATGTTGCACGCCTCAATTTTTCTCATGGTACACACGAGGAGCACCGGAAAGTGGTTGAGCGGGTTCGTGCGCTTACAAAGAGCCTGAACAGGCCGGTGGCGGTGATGCAGGATCTTCAAGGGCCCAAAATTCGCACAGGAAAGATAAAGGGAGGTTCTCTTGAACTGAAAGCAGGTGAAGAATTTGTCATAACCTCTCGAAAAATAATTGGAGAATCGGGAATTGTTTCAACAACCTATGGAGGGATTATCAAAGATCTCGATAAAGGACACTCCATCCTGATCGATGATGGATTGATGGAACTAAAAGTGGTCGCAAAAAACAAGACGGACCTTATCTGTAAAGTTGTTACAGGAGGGATCCTCCATGATTCAAAGGGAATCAATCTTCCGGGGGTGAAGACACGCATTCCTTCCCTTACAAAAAAGGACAGGCAAGACCTGCGGGCCGGGATTGAAATGGGGATCGATTATGTGGCTCTTTCTTTTGTTAGAAGCGCAAAGGACGTAAAAGTGCTCAAGGGAGAGTTGAAGCGTCTCGGCGCCGACGTGCCTGTGATTGCTAAAATAGAGAAGCCCCAAGCCCTTGAAGATCTGGACGAAATATTGGATGCCTGTGAGGGGGTTATGGTGGCGCGGGGTGATCTTGGCGTTGAGTTGTCGCCCGAAAAGGTTCCCATTGCCCAAAAAGTGATGATCCGAAAGGCAAACCTGAAGCGGAAACTGGTGATTACCGCCACGCAGATGCTGGAGTCCATGACGGACCATCCCATTCCAACACGGGCTGAAGCATCCGATGTAGCTAACGCCATTCTGGATGGAACCGATGCCGTCATGCTTTCGGCGGAGACATCCGTCGGTCGATATCCGGTCAAGACCGTGCAGATGATGGAACGGATAGCGATCCAGGCGGAAACGGACTGTTCCGCTGAGAAACATTCTTACCCGACAACCTCCAGGTTTCCGGATGCCATTTCTGAATCCGCCTGCCTTGCCGCTGAAAACCTGGGCCTGAAAGCGATTGTAGCTTTCTCCCAATCCGGTTTTACGGCAAGGCTCATCTCAAAATACCGGCCTCCTGTTCCCATTTTAGCGCTGACCCACAATGAGGGGGTGCAACGGCAAATGAGCCTTTACTGGGGCGTAGATCCTATCCTCATGCCCTTGCTGGAAAACACCGACCAGTTGATTAATGCGGTGGAAGAGCTTCTGTTGAAGCAGAAGCTGCTTCGCAAGAATGACAGGATCGCTCTTTTGAGCGGCATCCCCCTGGAGGTCAGAGGGAAAACGAATATGTTGAAACTGCACGTCGTGGGTGAGCTAGGGCGGGAATAGCAAAAAGCAATGCTGGAATTCTGGAATGTCGAAGATCCCGCGAGCAGTCTGCGGGGCTGGCCCCGGGTTGAATGCGCTACGCTGTCCTTCGGAATTCAACGGGGTGAAAATGATGAAAATCCCCTTGCAGTTCAGGGTCGATATGAAAGCTTGTTGCGCCGGACGATTCTAGGCGTGCGGAATTTAGGTGGAATTTTGGAGTAGAATTGTTACTTTAAATACCATTAAATCCATGTCAGAACCTTAGGAGAGAAAAATAAAAAATGATCGGTATATCAAAACTGTACTGCGATACCGTTGAGCCATCCGATGCCCTTCGATACGGCAGACTTTCAAAGGATCTTCCTTCTCACTTGTTGCAGTTTTCCGTGGATAAGAAGCCGGTGGTTGTCTGGAATATGACCAAGGTTTGTAATCTCAGATGTGTTCACTGCTACGCAAAAGCCGTTTTAAAGCAGGAAGAAAAAGAATTGAGTCATGAAGAGGGGCTTGCACTGATCGATGACCTTGCTGACTTTGGCGCTCCGGTCATTCTCTTTTCAGGCGGTGAACCGCTCATGCGTCCCGACCTTGTGCCGCTCGCACGCTATGCGGTTCGAAAGGGGATGAGAGCGGTCATTTCAACCAACGGAACGCTCATTACGAAAGATAAGGCCAGAGAATTGAAGGATGTGGGGCTTTCTTATGTGGGGGTCAGCCTGGATGGAATGGAGGAGATAAATGATCGGTTCCGTGGGAAGAAAGGAGCGTTTCAAGCGGCACTTCAAGGGATACGAAACTGTCGGGAGGCAGGCCTTAAGGTGGGGCTGAGATTCACGGTGAACCGGATGAACCGTGGAGAGATCCCGGGTATTTTCGATCTTCTGGAAGAATATGAAATCCCGCGGGTTTGTTTCTACCATCTCGTTTACTCAGGCAGAGGCTCTGACCTTATTGAAGAGGATCTGGATCACAAAGAAACCAGGGAAGTGGTAGATCTGATCATGGAGAGGACAAAGGATCTGCATGATCGGGGTATCCCCAAAGAGGTTCTGACCGTGGATAACCACGCGGATGGTCCGTACCTCTATCTCCGAATGCTCAAGGAGGGGAATCCGCGAGCCGAAAAAGTGCTCCAGCTCCTTACCATGAACGAGGGGAACAGTTCGGGCCGTGGAATCGGGTGTGTCAGCTGGGACGGATCCGTTCATGCGGATCAGTTCTGGCGGCACATAAGTTTTGGAAATATTTTGGATAGACCGTTCAGCGCCATATGGTCCGATCTTCAGAACCCCCTGATGAAGAAGCTGAAAGAGAAGAAAAAATATGTCAAAGGACGTTGCGCGGAGTGCCGGTGGCTGGATATCTGTGCCGGCAACTTCAGGGTCAGGGCCGAGGCCGTAAGCGGAGACTTGTGGACGCCGGATCCGGCCTGTTATCTCACGGATGAGGAAATAGGGAAGGGAGAGTGAAAGATGTTTGTTCGACCGAGAAGGTTGCGTAGAACCGCCGCTATCAGGGACATGGTCAGGGAAACGTCCATTTCCGTGAAGGATTTTATTGCACCGCTTTTTGTAAAACATGGAAAAGGGTTGAAAGATCCTGTGCCATCCATGACTGGCCAGTACCAATTCTCCGTGGATACCCTCGTTCAGGAAGCGGAA
>JBBSAR010000483.1:0-3588 GCA_038252125.1 Desulfatiglandales bacterium | reverse complement strand
GTTCGGACCCGAATATGCGTCCTTGGACGACGCGGCGTTTCTCCCCAAATACCGGGCCGCCTGATTTTGCAACTTGAAACCAGCAGGGAAATCCGGATCAGCAAGCAGGGACGTTTTGTGTTCCCGGCAGGTTTCTATGTTTTGATGCGTGACGATCATGGATGAGAATACCAAAAAAATATCCGGACGGAGTCAAAAGATAGAGCAGTTCGATTTCCGCGACCTTGCTCCCAACGTGCTCCTGGGAACGGCCAGTGACCGCTATGCCGGGTGGATCGGCCAGATTTACACCGGGAAACGATATGAAGGCCGAATCACCAGCAGAACGAAAACCGTACAAAAGAAATCCTTTGTTGAAAAAACCCTGCCTGTTGAAAGTGTGGAGGAATATTTCGAGCATTTCCCGATTCTTGAAATTGACTACACCTTCTATGCTCCCCTCCTGGATAAAAACGATGAGCCTACCAAAACCTTTCATGTCCTTACACGATATGGGGAGCACATGAAGGAAAATGATCGAGTGATTGTAAAGATTCCCCAGATCATTTCGGCCCGGAAATTCTGGCGGGGCGCTCAATACATCGAAAATGAGGCGTACCTCAGTGCGGAGATTTTCAACAGGCAGTTCTATGAACCGGCCATTCATATTTTGGGCTCTAAACTGAGAGGAATGATATTCGAGCAGGAATACCAACGGAAAAAGGACCGGGTTCCAACCACGGAGATCGCCGAGGAACTTGAAAGATTCTTTGAGGCAATTCCCCGGGATAGTCGCTACCATATCGAGCTTCGGACCGAGACCTACCTGAGTGCTCCGGTCTTCAACGTATTGGAGAAACACGGTGTCGGCCAGGTGCTGTCCCACTGGACATGGCTTCCGCCGCCCGGAAAGCAACTTGCAAGGGCGGGCAACAAGGTTTTCAACTCAGGAAAGCAGCGAATCATTCGGCTTATGACGCCTATAGGAATGCGTTATGAAGACGCGTATGCAAAGGCCTATCCCTTTGATAAACTTGTAGAAGGCATGCTTCAACCTCAAATGATACACGAAGCAGCAGGTTTTATGCGGGAGGCGGTGGAAAACGGCATTGAAACCAGTATCATCATCAATAATCGCTCCGGCGGAAATGCACCGATGATCGCGCGGAAGCTGGCCCAAGAATTCCTCAATAAAAATATAGAATCTTGATGACTCCATTTTCACCTATCAAAGTACTGATACGCCTTGCATTGACCGGCCTGAAAACTGGGAAACGTAACCATCATCAAGGGGAAATTCGAAAATCCAATGCTGCCTTTACAAGCCGTTGATATCGCCTTCTTTTCGAGCGTGTATAAGGAAATCGACGAACATATCAGATATATGAAAATTGATAGTTAATCCCACATCCGGCAAATACCTTCCTCACGGAAACAAAATAGGTTCCATACCCCATAACATTTCCCGCGTATTGCAACTATCCTGATGGAACAAAGTGAATATTTTTGAGATTTCATTTTTATCTGATCGGTGTAAATGGAGGCAATCACAAATGAAGAAGCTGTTTTCGACCATCACGCTCCGAGAAATAACTTTTAAAAACCGTATTTTCGTGTCTCCGATGTGTCAGTATTCCAGTGATAATGGTCTCCCCGGAGACTGGCACCTTGTTCACTTGGGCAGCCGGGCCGTGGGCGGAGCCGCCCTGGTCATGGTGGAGGCCACAGCCGTATCGCCACAGGGACGAATCTCACCGTGGGATAGCGGCATCTGGTCCGATGAACACAGCCGGGCGTTTAAGCGAATCACCGCCTTTATCAAAGAACAGGGCGCCGTCCCCGCTATCCAACTGGCCCATGCCGGGCGCAAGGCCTCCACGGATGTTACCTGGCGCGGGGGGAAACCTCTCAGCAAAGAAAATGGCGGCTGGGAGCCCCTGGCGCCAAGTGGCATACCTTTTGATCAGGACTCTCCCCTGCCCCGCGAGTTAACGCCGGATCAAATAGAAACATTGGTATCCCTGTTCGCCGAAGCGGCCCGGCGAAGCCTGGACGCGGGGTTTGAGACACTGGAACTCCATATGGCGCACGGTTATTTGTTGCATGAATTTCTTTCGCCCATCTCCAATCACCGCAGGGACAAGTTCGGCGGCAGTCTGGATAACCGTGCCAGATTCCCCCTGAAGGTAGCCCGGGCTGTTCGGGCTGTTTGGCCGGAGCACCTCCCTCTGTTCGTTCGCATTTCCTGTACGGATTGGGTGGAAGGCGGATGGGATCTCACCCAGTCCATCGAATTCTGCCGGATGCTCAAGCAAGCAGGGGTCGATCTCATCGACTGTTCCAGCGGCGCCCTTGTTCCCGATGCCGTCATTCCCGCAGGCCCCGGCTTTCAAGTCCCGTTCGCCGCGTCCATACGGAAAGAAGTCGGTATCGCCACCGGGGCCGTGGGCTTTATTACATCTCCTGTTCAAGCCGAGCAGATAACGGCAACCGGCCAGGCTGACGTCGTTCTGCTGGCTCGCGAAATGTTGCGCCAACCCTATTGGCCCCTATACGCCGCGCGGTCCCTTGGGGTGGATGTCCCCTGGCCGGAACCGTACGGACGCGCAAAATTCGATTAAAGGATACACAGGCGATCTCCGGTCTCCGCGAAGTGAATGTGGAAGGGTGGGAATGGAGAGGTGGAGTGACGGAGTAATGGAAAACCCAAATGACACAACCAATGGAATTCAGAAGCTAATTTCTTTACATACATTCCCTTTGAGCCTAAGATCAATACTCCACAACTCCATTACTCCAGTTCCGCTGAAGACGGGATTTTCGATTCTCGAATACTCCTGATTGGCACCGGCTCACGGGATATTGGCATACCAGGAGGCTAACAGGGTCTCCTGCGCGCCCGGCGTCGTGGAATCGACAGACATCATGGCGCAAAGGACGGTGATGGTCAGCATGGAGGAGACAAAGATTCTTCTTGCCCAGATTCCATCATTGCCTGCCGTATAGCCCAGCCAGGCGACGGAAAGCCAGGCCAGACTCACGGCGATCATAACGGCCAGGTATCCGTAGCCGGTGTAACCGGCGAAGGTCAGCATCAAAGTGGCGGCCATGAAGCCCAGCATATAAACGACCACATGCTTTTTGGTGGTGAGTATTCCCTTCTTCACCGACAATACGGGAATGTTCGCGGCCGCATAATCCTTATATCGGAAAATGGCGATGGCATAGCAATGGGGCATCTGCCATAAGCCGAAGATGAACAGCAGGATCAGTGCCCCCATATCGAAACGGTTGCTGACCGCGCAGTATCCCGCCAGGGGCGGCGCGGCCCCCGCCAGGCTGCCGATCAACGTGCTGTAAACCGTGTTGGGTTTCAGGTATAGACTATACAGGCCCACATAGATCGCAAAACCGGCCAGCACGATAATCCCGCACAAAAGGTTCGTCATCGACCATAGCAGCGTCATGCCGATAATCCCCAGCAACGTTCCATAAAAAACTGCCCTGCCAGGCGAGATAAGCCCTTCTGGGAGCGCGCGGTTTTGCGTGCGGGTCATCTTTTTGTCCATGTTGCGGTCGATGGTGTTATTAAAGACACAACCGGAAGCG
>JBBSAR010000482.1:0-3595 GCA_038252125.1 Desulfatiglandales bacterium | reverse complement strand
TAGTCGCGGATTGTGGTGAAAAACAGGGATTTTCCTCAACTGAACGGATAAAAAGCTGTGAGCATCATGCAGTAAAATGCGGTTATATCCCATGAGCATTAGAAAAAAGGCCTTTACTCGATGCGTTGATTTCACTATACTCCTCTCTCTTCGGATTAAACTTTTGTACCATTTTCAATAGGTTCGGGATTGACTATGCAGAGATATCTTTCAGGAGCAAAAAAATGATCAGCTTACTGGACTACGGCGCCGGCAATGTTAGGAGCGTGATAAACGCCATTGAAAAGCTTGGGGAAAAAGTATCTCTTATCACCAGCGGAGAGGACATCCTTTCGGCCGAAAAGCTGGTATTTCCGGGTGTCGGCGCTTTCGGAAGCATGATGGAGATACTGGAAGAGAGAAATTTCGTGGATCCGCTGAAGAAATATCTGGAGGACGACCGGCCATTTCTTGGGATTTGCCTTGGACTTCAGGGACTTTTTGAAAGAAGCGAAGAAGCCCCGGGCGTTAAGGGGTTGGGATTTTTGAAAGGTTCGGTTCAAAGATTGCGCACGGATCTGTCCGTCCCCCACATGGGATGGAACGGACTGGCGATCAACCAGACATCTCCCCTATTCACCGGACTTTGCGGGAATGAAAAATTCTATTTTGTGCACTCGTACCACGTGGCGCCCGAGAATCCCTCGGATATCCTCACCTGGACCGACTACGGATTTCGTTTTACAAGCGGAATTCAAAAGGGGAACATTGCTGCCGTCCAATTTCACCCTGAAAAGAGCGGAGAAGCGGGGCTTGCCATTCTGAGAAATTTTCTGGGATCCGGTGGGAGCCGTAAGGCCCCGAAAAATCTCCTTAAAAACACAAGGCTCGCCAAAAGGATTATCGCCTGTCTGGATGTGCGCTCTGACGACCGGGGCGACCTGGTCGTAACAAAGGGGGATCAGTACGATGTAAGGGAAAAAGGGGACGTGAGAAACCTGGGGAAACCGGTCGACCTGGCTACTCGATATTACAGAGACGGCGCCGACGAGATTACCTTTCTGAACATTACTGGATTCCGAGACTTCCCCCTGGAAGACATGCCCATGCTTGAAGTCCTTCGCCGAACGTCGGAAAATGTTTTTGTACCACTGACCATCGGAGGGGGAATCAGAAATTATACCGACAAGAACGGAAAGGAATACAGTGCACTCACAGTAGCTTCAGAATATTTTCGGTCAGGAGCGGACAAAATTTCCATCGGGAGCGACGCGGTGGACATCGTGGAGGAATTTCTCAAGACCGGGAAGGCCTCCGGAAAGAGTTCTATAGAAGAAATCGCGAGGGTCTACGGAAATCAGGCCGTGGTCATCTCCATTGATCCAAGAAGGGTGTATGTGCCTTCCCCCGACGCAGTCGAGCACCGCGTCATCTCAACGAAGATACCCGGACCAAAGGGAGAAAGATACTGCTGGTACCAGTGCACCGTAAAAGGGGGAAGGGAGGGACGGGATGTGGATGCCGTCACCCTGGCCATGATAACGGAAAAATTGGGCGCGGGAGAAATCCTGCTAAACTGCATAGACAGGGACGGGACGAACCTGGGATTCGACCTGGAACTGATCAATGCGGTGAAAGGCGCCGTATCTATTCCGATTATCGCATCAAGCGGCGCCGGCAGCGTCCAACATTTTCTGGAGGTCTTTACACGAACCGAAGCCGAATCGGCTCTGGCTGCCGGAATATTTCATCGAAAAGAAGTCCCTATCAGGGCAGTCAAAGACTATTTAAAGGGGCATGTGGAGATCAGGGAGACGGATTAAGAAGCTCTTGATTCGTTACTATAGTCAGTTTGAATCCTTTTTCTCTGCACGACCGGAGGCACGCGTCCACCACATCCGGATCGTAAAATATTCCCCTATTTTTGGATATTTCATCCAGAGCCTTGTCCATGCCGAGGCCCGGACGGTATGGGCGGTTCGAGGCCATGGCCTCCACCACATCGGCGACACTCACGATCCTGGCCTCAAGACTCATATCTTCTCCCCGAAGCCCTTTTGGATACCCTGAACCATCCATCCTTTCGTGATGCTCCAGCACGATTCGGGCAACCGGCCAAGGAAAATCGATTTTCTTGAGAATCTCGTAGCCGTTTTCGGGATGGGACCGGATCATTTCCATTTCTATATCCGTCAACCTGCCGGGCTTGGCCAGAATTTCAGCTGGGACACATATCTTGCCCGTATCATGTATTAAAGCCCCGAGGTAGATACCTTCCGTTTCGTCTGATGTAAGGCCCATCTCCGTAGCAATGGCCTGGGACAATTCCGCCACCCGTTGTTGGTGTCCTGCCGTATAGGGGTCTCTCATCTCGACGGTCCTGGCCACGGCCCGGACGGTTTCCTTCAAGGTCTTTCTTACATCTTCCAGACTTTCGCGAAGCCTGTTCTGAATGTTTTTGTGTTCTGTTATATCTCTCAGGGATGCGAGGTAGGCATTCTTCTTTTCCCACTGGACCCCTACAACCCGGATTTCGGCCACCAACGGGGTTCTGTCTCCCCTGAAAATGTCCAATTCCGTCGTCTCTCCTTCAACCATTGGAAAACCGAAAGGAGCCCCGATCAATTCCTCGGACTTTCTTTCAAAAATTTCTTCCGCCGCAGGATTCACAAACCGAACCACCTGGTCGTCATCAATAATAATGATGCCGTCCGCATTGCCGTTGATCATGTTCCGAAAATTTTCCTGACTGGCGAAAAGAGCTTTTACGGCCTCACGACGGCTCAGGATTTCAGCTTCGAGATGCGTGTTTGCATTTTTCAGCGTTTCCGTCCGTTCTTCCACCTTCTTCTCGAGATCGGCCCGCAGAGCGGACAGATCCTTTTCCGATTTCCACTTGGCGCTCATGGAAACCCCGAGCTGCCATATCTCTTTGGGACCGAACGGTTTCTGGATATAGAGAAGTTTATCGGAGGGCGGAACGCGCTCTCCGGCTTTCACCAAATCGGTTTCAAAATGACCGGTCACCAGAGCGATGGTCATGTCCGGATCCAGCTTACGAACCTGTTCTGCGGCCCACACCCCATCGGGCCCCCCGGGCAGGTTCACATCAAAAAATCCGACAGAAAAAGGGCAACCTTCCTCCAACGCCTTCTGAACAGTCTGTACCGTCTCTTCGGCCGTTGAACAAAGGCAGATCTCAAAAACCTGTGAATCGGAGGGGGAACCGGAAGCGCCCATGGAAGGGGAAAATATTTTTCGGTACAGCGAGAGGATCGGCTTTTCGTCATCCAGGGCAAGAATTCGAAATGGAGTGGATTCCAATGGAATATGAACCTCTCTTAACAGCCAAAAAGAAGGGACATCAAAGTGATGGCAAAAATCTATTTCTTAAGCTCACAGTATGCTCCAAGATAAGCTACATGTCAAATCTCATTATGGGTTATCTGCAATCTGAGGCCATGGGGTTCTGTTTCAAAATGGCGCCCATTATCCGCTTCAAACATATTTTGCAGATGTTACCCCCCGTTTTTGCATTACTCAACAGGCGGCAAGATGCTTTTGGCACAGGACGATTCTCTTAGGAGTCGGTTTCCAGCCAAATTTTGTAGCTTTA
>JBBSAR010000481.1:0-3598 GCA_038252125.1 Desulfatiglandales bacterium | reverse complement strand
CCTCCAGCCTGCATTTTTGCCGAGTGTCGGATGCCCCGCATCCCTCACTTGGCCTGACGGCCAAAGGCATCCGCCATTCGGATGGCATCGATGAGGCGGTTGATTTCATCCCAGGTGCATTTGCCTCTGAATTTCTCATAATCTATGGCGCAAATCTGTTTCCATGCGGATAGATTCTCCGGGATGATCTGCTTCACCGCAGCATTTGCGGCAAGAACAAAGACCTTCTTGTTCTCGAGTTCGCTGATCCCCCCAAGATTTCGAAGGATGTCCTTTCCCTGGAGATAGCAGCGCGGAAAAATGGCCTTTTTTATCATGATCGATCCTCCTTGTGGATGGAAACTACTCTCTAACCTTTAGCCGTAGGACGATCCGGCAGGAGAGTTCTCATTATTCCGGGTTGCTGTTTGCCCCGCACCAGGGAAGTCCACATCCCCAGAAAACAAATGAGCGCGGCGACCAGATAGGCACGGTTCATCCCATGCATGAATGCCGCCAGGACCGGGGCCCTTTGGGCCACGGAATCACCGGCGTGCAAGGCATGAAAGGAGGCATGCCCGGTAACCTTGACCATTGTGCCGGCCAATATGGAACCGGCCATGGCGATGCCCACAACCTGTCCGATATTGCGCATCATGGAAAGAAAGCCCCCTGCAATCCCCAGATATTCTCGAGGGACCGACCCCATGACCGAACTGTTATTGGGCGATTGAAACAATCCTTGTCCTATCCCCAGTAAGACCAACCTGATCAAAACGTCATGGTAGCTGGAATGGGCTGTCAACATGCCAAGCCAAAACATGGCGCAAGCGTTGATGGCCAGACCAAGAGTTGACAGAATACGTGGATCCGTTCTGTCGGAAAGCCAGCCGCTTATGGGGGCTACTACGGCTATGGCCAAGGCCGTGGGAGTCATCAGCAAGCCGGCCTCGAAGGGGTTGTAGCCAAGGGCCAGTTGAAGGAAAAAAGGCATTAAAAAGGCATTGGTCGAAATAGCCAGGAAGGAAAGAAAACCCGCCAGATTGCCGAAACTGAAAAGGCGATTATTGAATAATTTGAGATCAATCAAAGGTTGCGGCGTCCTGGCTTCCCAGACCGGCACCAAGGTTAAGGTGAACGCCGCCAAGGCCAGTTCACAGACGACCAAAGGGGTTCCCCATCTGCCCGCCTGGCCGGTCGTCAAACCCAAAAGCAAGGCCGAGAGGCCGATGATGATCAGCGCCGCACCCGGAAAATCAAAGCTTTTCTTTTGTCCCAACGTCGGTGAAACCAGCTGCTCATTGATTATGCAAGTGGTCATGATGATTCCGACCAGCCCCACAGGGATATTGATGTAAAAGATCGACCGCCAGCCGAAAGCGTTAACCAGGAATCCTCCCAGACTTGGACCCACCGTGAAGCCTGTGGCCACCACGGTTCCCACAATGCCGAGGGCTCGACCTCGCTTTTCCGTGGGGAACACGGCGGTAATAATGGCAAAACTGTTGGACATGAGCATGGCGGCGCCCACGGCTTGAAGGGCTCGGAAGAAGATAAGTTGGGCAGGACTTTGAGAGAGGGCGCAGAGACCTGAACCCAGGCTGAATATCAAAAACCCTAATCGAAATACCTTCTTGCGGCCGGTCATATCCGCCAGCCGGCCGAAAGGCAGCAGCAAGCCGGTGATTACCAGCAAATAGGACAGGATAATCCATTCCGATACGGCCAGACTGGCTTTGAAATCGGCCATGATCGTCGGCAGGCTGATGTTGACGATGCTGGCATCCAAGGTGGCCATGAAAATCCCGATGCTTACGGTTCCCAAAACCCACCAATGGTGGCTGTTACTATTCAATTTGTTCCCCTAACCTCATTCTAATCGTTTGATCTTCGTTTCGTAGCAATGCGGGCAGATCCCGTGAGAGGGAACTGTGCCGGAAACATCCATGACATATTTCTCTACAGAGACCCACTTGCCTGATTTTTCGCGGACCTTCTTGCAGTAGCTGCAGATCGGATAAATCTTACTCAAGCCATCAAGCAAACGATCTCGACGGTCTATCTCCTCTTTGTCGAATTGTTTGTTGGCAGTAGAACTTTCCCGATGTTGTAGGGAGGAGTTGCCGATGTCAGGCGGGTGAGGACCGCGAGAAGTATCCTTCTGTGACCAGCCGAGAAGGATGGCGGCGATGAGTTGATTTTCCGCACCGTTGGCGCCCAATGCTCAAGCATAAGATCCGTCAGTATCATAGAGCCTTGGCTGTGGCCCGCGAGAAAAAAAGGACGTCTACTGGCGCCATGGGTGTCGTTGGCTTTGCGAGCCAAGCTCGCGGCAGCGCATAATCCGGGGCGTCCGGAACACTACTCAAATTCAGCCGCGGTCAGTCGTGGGTCTCGTCCCATTCAGACTGGGAAAGGATTAGCAATGTCTGAACCGTGCCGTCGTTGACCATGTTGCGGATTTTTTCTGAAAAAACACTATGATATTTGGCATAATATGGTGATTTTTTGGAAAAAGCCACGTACATTTTGAACGCTTCCAACCGCCTTGGAATAGGCTCCAATTTGTCCCATAGTTTAAGCTTTTTTGCCTCGGCGATGCCAGGATACAGCCCGACGATCATGTAATCGGCCTCACCTTGTAACAGAATCCTATAGCATTTATCTACCCCATCCCCGCGGATCACATCCAGTTTCTCGGCCATATATGTATCAAATTTCGGACCATAGCTTTCGCCATGATTGGTTACCCCCTTCTTGCCGACGAGATCGGACCATTCACTAAAATTGAAGGACTTTCCTTTTGGAACCATAAGAACTACAGGGTCAAGCATGTACGCCGGTTCTATATAATGCATGTATCCGGCGCGATCATCATTAAAATATATACCGAAAATAATATCGGCATTTCCTTCCTTTATGGCTTTCTGGGCATTCTCCCACGAGCCCATGGATTTGGACTCGACAGGTATTCCCAGATCACGGGCAATCAATTTGATCATTTTGGCGGAGGCTCCGAGAATGGCCCCTCCTTGCTCCCAGGACACAGGCGCATAAGAAGGATGCCCTGTGCAAATCAGCTTTTCGTGACTTCCGGCAAACACTGTCTGCGCTGTCAGTAAGAAGAATATAAAAGAAATTTTCAGAACATGTTTATTCATAACAATCTCCTCATAAAATTTGCCCCGGGTTTTCGGAATTGTGGGATACCCTATTGGGACATCCTATATTGTTCCTGTCAAGAAGAAAAATGAATTAGAAAAAAAAGAAATGATATTGAAAATTTACTTCATCTATTGAAACATCTCTTTTGCAAATTCGCCGTACCGGTGGCCATAATCATCAAAAATGATGAAACCCTGAACCTTTAATCGTTTGATTAGAATTGTACCCATAAGAAGAGACATGCGGTCCGGTCCATCAGGAAGCTGTGTCGCATTGTACTGGGAAATAAGCCCGCACACAGGAATCCTGGCCTTCAGCCGGTGTCGGCACAGGTGTGTTCACCATGCGGAAATTCTCGGGAACCGGAGCGCCGTGGGGGCGCGCAGCGAGCACGATGGAACGATTGTGTTCTCTGTTTTGATGCATGACTTACCCCGAAATGTTCATTCTTCGT
>JBBSAR010000480.1:0-3620 GCA_038252125.1 Desulfatiglandales bacterium | reverse complement strand
GGTTTGCCTATTTTCGCGGATGATCAAATCGTCGGCGGCATCGGCTGCAGTTCGGGGACCGCGGACCAGGACGAAGTGGTGTCACAAGCGGGGATTGATGCATGGAAGGCTTCTCTGAATGAAGGAAAAGCAAGGCTTTGATCGTATCCTATTCAAATTTCCTTGCAACAAAATGATGACGTAGAAAACCATTCCGTCACGAGGTCTTTTTTGCCGGCGCATCTGATTCCTATGGCGGCACCGGCCCTTCCATGCTGGTACGGACAAGAGGATGAAACGCAAGGGGTTTTGTTGCACCAGCATAGAAGGGCCTCTCAACGGTCGGTGAAGGTTTATCCAAGACGCGGCAGCAAAAAAGATCTCGTGACTCCATTCCTGCCAGGATTCTTGAATAAGATACGCTTTGATCATCCTTTCGGTTGCCTGGCGCTTACAGTATTATCCTGACCTCTGGTGGTAGCTGCGAGATCAATCTTATTATTATACAGGGAGGTTTACCCATGGTGGATACCCTTACGCAAGTGTCGCTGGTCAGTACGGATGACCGCAAGACAGGAGTGTCCTCTTCCATAGAAGCGCTGGGAATAAACCCGGCGAAGGGCAAAGACGTCCTTATCAAGCCTAATTTTAATACGTCCGACGTAACCCCCGGATCTACCCACAATGACACACTGGTCGCTCTGGTGCAGGAAATCTGGAAGATGGGGGCCAAATCCATCAGCGTGGGAGAGCGCAGTTATCCGGTCACACGCAACGTGATGGAAAAGAAGGGGATTCTTCCCCTTATGAAGGAACTGGACGTTAAAATTATCGATTTTGATGCGTTAGCCGATAGGGACTGGCTGGAATTCAAGCCCGAAGGGTCTCATTGGAAGAACGGTTTTCGCATTGCCCGTCCCATCATCGAGTCCGAATGCCTGATCTCCACCTGTTGTCTCAAAACCCATCAGTTCGGCGGCGTTTTCACCTTGTCGCTGAAGCTCCACGTGGGAGTCGTTCCCACAAACCGGCATGGCTATGCCTATATGAAGGAACTGCACGGCTCACCCCACCAGCGAAAGCTGATCGCTGAAATAAACCAGCCTTTTCACCCCGATCTGATCGTGCTGGACGGTATTGATGCATTTGTGGACGGGGGTCCGGCGACAGGAACGTTGGCGAAGGGCGACGTCTTTATCGCTTCAACCGATCGCGTGGCCATCGATGCGGTGGGAGTCGCCATCCTGAAATCTTTGGGCAGCAACGATCAGATTATGAATAAAAAGATCTTTGATCAGGAGCAGATCGCAAGGGCTGTCGAGATCGGTCTGGGGGTAGCCGCCCCCGATCAGATCGATTTAATCGCGGCCGATGATGGGAGCATTGACTATCGAAACCGCATTGCAGCCATACTGAAACAAGGGTAGAAGCCGATAGCACCCGAGCGCATCATGAACCGCCGGAAACGGTTTTAAGCGGGCATGCAGAGCAGTGCTCTGATCTTGGCCTTGAACAGATCGGCTGCAAACACCGGTTTCATGATGACTGCCGTGTCCGCGCCGTGGCCGGTTCCCCCGATGGCAACAATCTCTTCCTCCGGCGTAACAAAGCCATGTTCCGCCGCCATGATGGCGATCTCCACGCATACCTTGACGCCCTGAGAGAACATTCGGAGGGTATCGGCGACGACATTCAGCGGTAGGAAATTGGTCTTGTAATGTTCCGAAAAGCCTTTCTCCGCTCCGCTGAAGGCATGAAGTCCGCGGACCACGAAGATCCCTTTCTCAAGCAGGGTTTCCCGGTTTTTGTTGAACGCTTCCACCTGTGCTTGAAACCGACTGCCCGCATTGTAGGTAACCGCAATGACCTTCACGGAACCTTCCGCCATCTCGTGCAGTTTCAGGGCCGTTTCCCCCGTGGACGAAGCCACCACGATCTTTTTGATGTTTGCCTCCCCTGCACGCGCAAGCGCAATCTCCAAGGTCTTTTCCGTATTCACTGCTCCTTTTTTATCGAAATAAAAGACGGTACTTTCTGTTCCTTCACTCATGGGCTTAACTCCTTTCTCTTTCCTTATTTCAACCAGGTTCTGATGGTTTTATACACTTCCTGATGATTGAGAAGATCCAGATGGGTCATATTTCGACCGATCCACTGATGGGTTTCCGGAAACGACAGGTTCCATTGAGCATTCTTGTGTCGCCCCAAAGCGCTGCTCATGGGCACAAGGCCATCTCCCATGAGATCATCACCAAGCTTGTTGGCTATTTTGCCTCTTGTTGCCGCTATGGAATAGCATTGCACACCCTCCGGCAGTGGCACGCTGACCCTCTGGTCCCGCAAAAATTTGAATCTGTCGCGTCCTTTCCAATCTTCGTCCACCACATTGCCATAACGCAGATCCGTAATGCCGCAGCTCCTGATTTTTCCCAGACGGGAAAAAGGTGCACTATAGGGGCTTATGCCCATGATCGTATCGATCCAGTTGCCGCCTTTCTCCAATGGCGCTCCGTGATGCGGCGTGCCCAAAAAGACCATTTTCCGAAGCGCCTTCAACCAGGTATGGCCCGATATCTTCGCGTAATGGCAGGCGCTCCGGGAAACAAGCCCTCCCATGCTGTGGGCGACGATGAAAATCGTTAAAGGTTGGGGCGATTGATGGATGGTCGATTCAAGGAGATCGGAAAATTTTCTGCCGTTTTCAGAAATGTGAAGGCCGCTGTTATAATGGAGATAAAGCGGCTCAAATCCCAGATCATCGGCCAGGACGGCGCCGTGGTTGTGGCCCTGCCTGTTCCATTGCAGGTCATTCATGCAGGAACCATGCATCATGATTACTAGTCTCCCGCGGGACTGTTGAATCACTTCTGAAAGCGCCTGTTCGTTCAAGGGTTTTCCGTTCTGTCGAAACTGCATGGGGATGGCCAGTGGGTTGTTCCCGGCAACAAGATGATCGCCTAATACGCCATTCAGTGCGGAAAGAAACGCTTCACGGCCGGGTGTAGAATCTTTCTCTCCGAGCAAGGGGCTGAGGTGGTCGAAGAAAACATCGAGTCCGACTCCCACCCATTCTGTAACGGTGCGGATGTTCCGATAGGCCATTCCCGTGATGCCCTTCGTCCGATGTGGTTCGGTTGCACCGGATATCCCTGAAAAACGGGTTATCGTGCAATGAAGGGCTTCCACCAGATCTGTAATGCCGGTGATGGCATCAATGGTTAGACTCCCCATGCCGCGGAGATCTGTTGAAATATTGCTGGTACTTTGAAACATGATTTCTCCTTGAAAAAACGGCGAGGGTCATTCATTCGCAGGTATTGAAGTTAGAGCGAAACCTTCCTTTTGTTTTGATTATGCCTGTATATGTGGTATGGTTATTCTTACTCGCAGACAGTGCTTTTTCCCGCCCGGGCCCCCGTTGCATTGAAAGCGCAGCAATATCCGATGGAACATTGTTCTCAAGATATGGCTTCATCAGGGGCATGGCAACAAAAATATTCGGATGGAAATTGAATAAACGGAGTTGAACGTATGAATGTATTCGGCCCAACAGAGTTGGTAGAAGACGTCCAGAAGGGCGGTCTTTGTATAGGATGCGGCGCGTGCGTCGGCCTTTGCCCCTATTTCTTGAACTATAAGGG
>JBBSAR010000479.1:0-3621 GCA_038252125.1 Desulfatiglandales bacterium | reverse complement strand
TCCGGAATCCCATGAAATAGTCAAATCCTCTTTTCACCCCTACCCATGCTGCCATAGTGCAGTTTTGCAATTGGAACTCTTTATTGAAGTTTTTCCCCCCGAATTCTGGTATGATGCTGACAAATTGAACCATGAGCGTGGAAGTTGAGGCTTCAAAAATGGATTATGTATCCTTTCATGAGGCGTTTTCAAAAATCAAAGGATTAGAGTAAGGACTATATGCTTTTCACAACCCAAAGGCTGATTCATGGAAAACT
Organism: Desulfatiglandales bacterium; assembly: GCA_038252125.1. Classification (GTDB taxonomy): domain Bacteria; phylum Desulfobacterota; class DSM-4660; order Desulfatiglandales; family Desulfatiglandaceae; genus DUZB01. The sequence goes on along the minus strand of JBBSAR010000479.1, from coordinate 3,364 downwards.
ACCGGAAGATGGTATGCTGCCGGCAGGATCTATGTTTAAAGCATGATTGTCCTGTTAACGGATCTGTACGCGGATTTTTCAATAAAATAGATTCGGGGGCTATAAGCATTTGTTTTTTAGCCTGAATCCCATTACGAGCCGTTCTTTCGGATGTCTCCCTTTTTCATCTTGTATCTGAGGACCCGTTCACTGATGCCCAATCGCTCTGCTGCCCTGGTCTGATTCCAATCGCTCTTTTCCAGTGCAAAAAGGATCATTTCCTGCTCCAATGCCTCCAGCCTCTCTGCAAGAGAACCCTCGGCGGCGTTCTGAAAATGTCGTATTTCTTCAGGAAGATCCCCTGCCGCAATCGTTTGGCCTCTTGCCAGTGTGACGGTCCGCTGCACCACATGTTCCAGTTCCCTCACATTTCCTGGAAACGGGTATTTTATGAGCCTGTCCACCGCCTCGGGAGTAAATCGCAAAGGGGTGGCGGCGTAGCGATCCAGGAAAAAATCTAAAAAGGCGGGAATCTCCTGGCGACGGTGGCGCAGAGGAGGGACCTCGATTTCTAAAACCCTGACCCGATAGAACAGGTCTTCTCGAAATTGCCCTTCTTCCACCATTCTTTTGAGGTTGCGATTGGTGGCGGCAATCAGACGGACATCCACATCGTTTTCCTCCTCGCTGCCCACACGGCTGATCTTCCCCTCCTGAAGCGCCCTTAGAAGCTTGGGCTGAAGGGAAAGCGGCATCTCACCGATCTCATCCAGCATCAGAGAACCCCCATGGGCCAGTTCAAACCGGCCTCTTCGATGATTGGAGGCCCCTGTGAAGGCGCCTTTCACGTGTCCGAACAGTTCGCTTTCAAAGAGGTTCTCGGGGATGGCCGCACAGTTTACCACGATGAAAGGCGCGTCGCGCCTGGGGCTTAAGAGATGAATGAGTTGGGCCACCAACTGTTTCCCTGTTCCGGTTTCACCCACCACAAGGGCCGGCCATTGACTCTGAGCCACCCGCCGCACCAGAGAAAGAACCTCTTTCATGACCCGGCTTTCCGCCATGATCTTTAAAGGAAGCGGGGCTTCTTCCATGGTTGCTTCCACCACGGCCACGTCTTCATCCACCGCAACCTGTTGTTCCATATGCTGAATGGTTTTCAGGAGAACAGAGATATCCACCGGCTTTTCCAAAAATTCAGAGGCGCCCAGCTTGAGGACCTTCACCGCCATATCCACATCGCCGAACGCCGTGATCATGATAACCCGTGCTGCGGGGTTTATGGCCTTCATTTTTTCCAGCACCACATCCCCTGTGAGCCCGGGCATCCGGTGGTCGAGAAGGACCAGATGCACAGGTTCCCGTTCAAAGAGCCTCAGGGCCTCCGAACCGTCCTGCGCCGTCAACGTCTCGTAACCCTGTCTGACCAAAAAACCTTTCAATAGCTCCCGCTGGGTGGCATCATCGTCTACAACCAGAATCTTCATGGAACGATCTCTTCCTTTCCTCTCTTCTTTAAGCCCAGCCTTTTCCCAGACGCGCGTACGGGAAGGCAGAACGAGACCTCCACCACCCCGGCTTCTGGAACCTGAACCTCCATATGCCCTTCGTGGGCCTCCACGATTCTTCGGGAGATGGTCAGCCCCAGACCGGTTCCATCCACTTTGGTGGTAAAATAAGGATTGAAAATACGATCCGCTTCTTCCGGCGTCAACGCAAAGCCTGCGTTTTTGACTCTGAAACAGACATGCTCATTTTCTCTTTCCACCGTCAATAGGATAGAACCGCCCTCCGGCTGCGCCTCAATGGCATTCTTCAGGAGGTTTTCCGCTACCTGCCCCAGCAGATCGGGATCAGCCAAAATCGATTCGCGGAAAGTGATCCTCCGCGACACCTCTATGCCCAACTCCCGGGCATGGGCCGTGTATAGATCGAGCATATCCTCCGCCAACAGATCGAGGCGCATCTCCCTTTTGGACGCATGCTGGGGACGTGCATAGCGCAACAGACCTTCCACGCTAACATTGGCACGTTTGACGGAACCCAACATCAAATCAATCAGATGCCGGTGGTCATCCGCTATTTCCTCCCCCTCCATCTGAAGCCTCTGAAGACCTATTCCCAGGGCATTCAGGGGGTTTCGAATTTCATGGGCAATCGCCGCCGCGGACCGCCCTAATGAGGCGTTTTCCCGCTCGGAAGAGATCTGCCTTTCAAACTGTCGGACCTGCATCAGGTGCGCGGCCTGGCGCCGGTAAAGGATCAGGGACAGGACAACCCCCAGGGAGGCAAGGGCTGCGCTGAAAAGAGAGAAATTGCGCCACAGACGCCCGATGGCCCGGTGAAGATACCCCGCATCCAATGCTACAACAAGCTCTTTTCCCTCCATGGGCAAACGGGCTTCGGCGACCCTGAGGTCGCCTTTATCTATAAAGGTCACGGCGGGCTCTCCCGAAACTCGTTCCATATCCGCGGGGAGTGCCTTCAATTCCACATAACTCATACGGGGAATCCCCGCAATGGTTTTGATAACATTTTCCAGCCCCAGGTGTTCTTGCATGATCCGGATCTGAGAGTCCGTGATCCCAACGGTTACGCACCCCGGACCCGCCTCTTCCGGCAATGAGAAGAGGTAGAGATGTTCTACTGCGTCGTGTTCGAGTTTGGAGGCCGGCCTGCAGCCTGAAGGAGGTTTTCGAAGCCATCCGGGCGGGCCTTCCACATATTCTTTTTCCCCCTTTTGTATCCTGATCCCCGCCAGTCCGGCCTCTTTGGCAAAGGCGGCCAACTCCTCCTGCGTAAAGGGTTCCACCTTGTTTAGGTAGTTTACGAAACGGGCCGAGTTTCCCAGAAAGTCATCCAATATCTCCTCTGCCGCTCTTTTGGAAAGGACACTTCCACGGGCGCTGAGTTGGACCACCTCCGCCACCAGAACCGCATGTTCCCGAACGTGCTCCAGGAAATCTTTCCTGGCCTGCTGGACCTGCCACAGGAAATAGGCTATGACGGCACAGAAGAGAAAGGCAAACACAAATACATTGGCCATCCAGAGAGGGAACCTGCGTTTACTATCTTCCACGACCCTTGCTCCCTCCCTGTCCGCCGTATTGACCATGGCTCTTCCCGATACGCCGTCTTACTCCTGTCCGGTCCTGTCCATACCCCGTCTGTCCCGAAACCTGCGCATTCGTGGCGTTCAGAACCCCCGTATCCGTGTTTATCCCTCCCCATATCCTGATCACATTGCCGGGCAGCAAGGATTTCGGCAGACGGTCCGCGGGCATGCTTACCTCTATCTCTTTTCCGTCATCCATGGACTCCACGGAGAGTTTTCCCGTCTCCCGGTCCACTGTAAGGACGCGACCGACAAAAATATCATCCGCCG
>JBBSAR010000478.1:0-3636 GCA_038252125.1 Desulfatiglandales bacterium | reverse complement strand
CAGGGCGAAGTCGGCAAGGGTGGTGAGTAAACTCACCACGCGACACAACGCAGGACGTCCGGACCCGGCCAGGACGATGAGCGCCCCAAGGAGCGGAAGAAAAACGATGGCAGTTAGAAGAGGCAATCCGTTCATTGGACCATTTCCTTTACCACAGGGTGACCCTGCCCGCAAAAAGCGATAAGACTCCCACCAGCCCCAGCAGGAAAGCTATGAGGTAGGTAGAAAGTCTGCCCGTTGTCCAGAGTCTCATGATAACGCTTGCCGCATCGAAACTCATGGCGAAATTCTCCAGGCCCTGGTTGATGCGTTTAACGTCTATCTGCTGCCACAACATGGTTGCCGCCCACTGGTAGGGCCGGACGAATAGATGGCGATATGCAACATCCAGGTAGAAAGCGGAAAAAAGAAGGGCATGCCAGCCCTGTTCCCTTGCCTCCCGAGGTCTCCGGTAAAGGACCCACGCCAGGGCGATTCCTAAAAGAGAAAGCGAGGCGCTCAGGATGGCCATTTTCAAAAAAAGGTCGGTGGAAGCATCCATATCCACGATCGCTCCGGGAACCGAGGAAAGAAAACGCCCCAGCCATCGTTTTCCGCCCCCGAAGGGAAGGTTCAGGAGACCGTCGCACAAGGCCAATACGGCCAGCGGAATCAAGATTATGGACATGAATTTCGGGATCTTATGGACCTCCGAGGCCTTTCTTCCGTCAGGTCTTACTGAAAAGGCGATAAAGAACATTCGAAAGGTATACAGAGACGTCAGGAACGCCGCGCTCATCCCCAGCGCCCAGAATACCCTGTAACTCGTTCCGGGATGGATAAAGGTGGACAAGAGAATCCGATCCTTGCTGAAATATCCGCCCAGGGTGGGGAAGGCGCCCAGGCAGAGAGCGCCCGCGAGCATGAGCCAGAAGACGCCGGGAAGATGTTTTCGCAGATTGCCCATCTTGAAAATATCGTGTTCCTCGGCAACGGCCTGAATCACGCACCCCGCACAGAGGAAGAGAAGGGCCTTGAAAAAGGCATGGGACAGGAGATGAAACATTCCTCCCACAATGTCTCCCGCCCCCACCGCGAGAATCATGTACCCCACCTGGCTGATGGTGGAATAGGCCAGCACCCGCTTGATGTCCCGCTGGGCCAGAGCCGACAGGGAAGCATAAAAGGCTGTCACTGCGCCCACGCCGGCGATAATCAACATCCCCGTTGGAGATTGGTGAACCACCGGAAACAGGCGCATGAGCAGGTAGACCCCGGCCGTAACCATGGTGGCGGCATGAATCAAAGCGGAAACCGGCGTAGGGCCGGCCATGGCGTCGGGGAGCCAGGTTGTGAGCGGCAACTGGGCCGATTTTCCCATGGCCGCGCAGAGAAACAGCAGGGTGAGCAGTGTGGCCGATCCCGTGCTTAAGGAGGCGGCCTGGGGATTGATCTGGTTGATGGAAAAGGTCCCGAAATGGACGAAAAGAAGGGCCACGGCCACCCCAAAACCGATGTCGCCCACCCGGGTCATAATGAATGCCTTTTTTCCCGCCGTGGCCTTCACCGGGTCCCCGTACCAGAAACCGATCAGGGCGTAGGAGCAAAAACCCACCCCTTCCCACCCAAGGTAAACAAAAATCAGATTGTTGGCCAGGGCGATCACCAGCATGAAAAAAACGAAGAGATTCAGATAACAAAAATACCGGACGTAATCGCTATCCTCCCGCATGAAGGAGACCGAGTAAAGGTGAATGATGGAAGCCACAAAGGTGACCATCAGGGCCATGATGGCGGCAAGGGCATCATAGTGGATGTCCATGGCCACCGAAAGATCTCCCGCTTTAAACCATTGAAACAGCGTGAAGTTGTGCACATCCCCGCCCACCCTGATAATGGCCGTTGACGCCATGGAAAGGCTGCACAGAAGGACGACGCAAGCGATGATCTCCACGAGTTTTCGCGGCAGTCCCCGGCCGAAAATCCCGTTGATGGTCGCTCCGGCGAGAGGGAAAATAAGCAATAGTATGAGAATAGTTTGCAATGGGTTCCCCCTTATCCCTTGAGTACGCTGTACGCATCTGCGTTCACCGAACCGGTGCGTCGGCGCACGTAAATAATCAAGGCAAGACCCACGGCCACCTCGGAGGCGGCTACGGCCATGATGAAAAGGACAAAACCCTGGCCTGCGAGGGCGCCCCATTTAAGGGAGGCGCCCACAAAGGCGATTCCCGCGGCGTTCAACATGATCTCTATACCGATGAAGATCATGATCAAATTCCTGCGCGCCAGCGCGCACGCGGCCCCTATAAAAAACAGAATCCCGGACAGGATGAGAACATGACCGTAAGGAACCATCAGGATGCCTCCTTGGTTATCTTTCCTTCGCTTCCCTTTTCCCGTCCCAGGTAGAGGGCCCCCACCAGCGCCACGAACAAAAGGAACGAAGCCACTTCCACGGGAAACCAGAATTCGCGGAAAATATACGCCCCGAATTTCGCCGGGGAGGCCATGGCCGGTTTCAGCAGCACCCCATGCTCCGGCCCAACCCATAGAAGCGTTATTAGTAGTATGAGGGAGATGCCACCAAGAACAACAGCCGGAATCCAGGCACGAAGAGAAGATTTTCCCTCCGGTTCCTTTCCCTCCAACCGGAGGGTCATGATGAGAAAAAGGAACAGGACCATGATGGCTCCGGCGTAGATGATCACCTCAAGGGCTGCAAGAAATGGGGCGCCCAGCAGATAAAAAAGCAAGGCGGTGGCGAAAAACGAAATGATCAGATAAATCACGGCATGCACCAGCCGGGTCCGGGAAACCGCCAGGACGGTTGAGGCCAACAGAACGATCGCCAGGAGATAAAAAATGATTTCATAAAATGTCACAATGAGCACCCTCTTACAAATCCGATTCTTCGTGTATTGACGTAATGAATTTTCTTTATTGTGAGCAGGTTTTCAGGTTTCAGGTTTCAGTATCTGTGCTTCCGGTGTTCGGAACACAAACAGAGAAAACCTTCGAGACTGTATCTTCCGTATGAAAAGTTACACGACTTTTTTGACACCTGACACCTGATCCCCCTGAACACCTTTCACTCAGGGCAGATTGCTCTTCACATTCACCGGTTCCTTTTCGTTGATGTGGGAACCTTTGTCTCCCATCATGCTGACGCCCGCGTGACGGTAAAAATTATATTCCTTGTTTCTTCCGCCGTGATCCACCAGAAGGTCTTTCTTTTCCGCGACCAGATTGAGAATGTCGTTGTCGCAGAATTCGAAATGGGGCGTCAACTGTATGGCCAGGGTGGGACAGGCTTCCTCGCACAACCCGCAATAGATGCACCGGGCAAAGTTGATGCGAAACCAGCTCGCCCAGCGCCTGCCGTCCTCCCGCTCGGCCCCCTCCATGGAGATGCAGCTCACCGGACAGGCGGCGGCACAGAGAAAACAGGCCACGCAACGTTCCTCGCCATCGGGGTCGCGGGTGAGAACGATCCTGGCACGGCTCCTCTCCGGCAGCGGCCGCTTGTATTCAGGATATTCCTCCGTGACATTTTTGCGGAACAGGTGGACCAGGGTGGTCGTCAAACCTCTCGCGATCCCCCCGAAGATCTCTAAAGTCTCTTTGACATAGCCTTCTTTTTCGTTGTCCATTCCT